>NZ_CP086235.1:1645000-1745000 GCF_023612095.1 Cytobacillus firmus
GGATTATTAATCCGCCTTTTCGGTACTTTCTGGGGAACAGTCATTGCAGTTGAATTAATGGATATTGCATTCTCCATCGATAGTATACTTGCTGCGCTGGGAGTCAGCCAGGAAATCTGGGTGCTGTTAATAGGCGGTATGCTTGGTATTATCATGATGCGTGGTGTAGCTGGCGTATTTTTGAAGCTGATCGACAGGGTACCTGAGCTTGAAACCAGCTCTTATATTCTGATCCTTCTTATTGCTGCAAAGATGATTGCGAGTGCGGCTGGAATTCACATTGACCATATTTACTTCTTTATCGTATTAGTTATCGTGTTTGCTATTACTTTTATTGTACATGCAAGAAATGCAAAAAAAGAAGCAGCAGATCAGGGATCAAACTAAAATATGTAATTGCATAGACATAGAAAGGGAACAGACACTTGTCCGCTCCCTTTTGTTTTTATCTTTTTTGGATGAAAAAGGAATAAAATGGTATTTTAGTGAAGAAATGGAGCTGCGAAAATGAGACTATTTTCCGATCTTCCGGGTGAAAAAATAAATAAGATGTTTTATAAAAAGCCTGGCTATTTTAATAAAAGGTCTGACAGGGAGCTATTATCATATGCTCTTGGGGCAACTTTATATATGCCGGCGACAAGGCCTAATATTCACCAGGATTTGCTGTCAAAAAAGCATGCAGGCCTTTCATCTATGGTCATTTGCCTTGAAGATGCAATTGGCGATGATGAAGTCGAAATGGCAGAAAATCTGCTTTGTTTGGAATTGGAAAATTTGAGCTCGGACCTTGTGAAGGGTCTATGTGAAGAAGAAGATCTACCTTTGATCTTCGTGCGAATCAGAAGCTACGATCAGCTTATGAGACTCAAGAGCAGAATACCGAATGGACTGCATCTTCTGACTGGTTTTGTCCTGCCTAAGTTTTCACCCGCTGAAGGATGCCGAATTTTAACAGAAATTAAAGAGCTTAATTCTCATGGCTATTGTTTATATGCCATGCCAATTCTGGAAACGAAAGAAATTATTCAAAAAGAAACAAGGCTTGAAGAGTTAATCGGTATTAAGAAAGTGCTGGACAAATTTTTTGAGCTGATTTTAAATGTGAGAATTGGAGCCACGGATTTTAGCGGACTCTACGGAATACGAAGAAATTCTGATACGACAGTTTACGATATTGCTGTAATTAGAGATTGCATATCAGATATTATTAATATTTTCTTGCGTGCGGATCAGCCTTATGTCATTTCAGGTCCGGTCTGGGAATATTTTTCCTCAAAAGAGCGTCTTCTAAAACCTCAAATCAGGCAAACACCATTCATGGAACGTCTTGGACAGGATGGACTGAAAATGAGAACGGACTTAATTGATCGGCATATAGATGGTTTAATAAGAGAAATCGCAATGGATATTTCAAATGGCTTAACAGGGAAAACTATTATTCATCCAACCCATATCAGGCCTGTACAGGCATTGAATACGGTAACACTTGAAGAGTACCTGGATGCACAAAGCATCGCCGGTCAGGCCGGAGGAAAAATAGGGGTTATGAAAAGCGATTATCAAAACAAAATGAATGAAATAAAACCTCATTTATATTGGGCTAAAAAAATATTATTAAAATCAGAAGTATACGGGGTGCTGCAGGATGAGATCACATACATTGACCTACTCAAAAACGAAACATTCAATTCAGATACTCAACTCATTAACCGTTGATATTCATATAACCGAGAACCCGTATGAGCTGCTCCCTGAAGATTTGTTTGTCATGGCAGCAAGAATAAATAAGAAAAGATCTTTCTTATTTGTCAGCAAAGTACTCGGGAAACATATACCGATAGACCCGAAGATCGGACTTCTGACAGGAGAATTGCTCGCCAGCCGTTATATGGAGAAGGTGAAGAAGGCGGATACCGGAAAAGCCGCAGACCTTTTGGCCGCTTTTAAAAACAGTCCAGGCTTCATAAACAGCAGTCCTTTTATTGATGAAAACCATAACCCGGTTATAATTGGATTTGCCGAAACGGCGACTGCACTGGGACATGCTTTCTTTCAATCATTTAAACGTGCAGATTACTTTCATACTACAAGAGAGCAGCTGGCTGATCAGAATTCAGTCATAACATTTGAAGAAGAACATTCTCATGCTACTTCACACAGATGCTATACCGATTCAGCTCTTTTGGATAATAAGAGGGAAATCATTCTTGTCGATGATGAAATGACTACTGGAAAAACAGCCATTAATATTATCCGCTCTATTCATGAAAGGTTTCCCAGAAAGATGTATACAGTGGTATCCATCCTGGATTGGCGCTCCCAAAAAGATCAGATACTCTTCGATGATCTGGAAAAAGAGCTGGGCATTATTATTAACAATGTGTCACTTCTAAAAGGGGAGATCGATGTTAAAGGAACTCCTGAAGTGCATAAAGGTCTGTCAGCGGACGAACCATCAGGAAACACTGCGCAGATTACCTATATCCATATAAATAAAGAATTTCCTGGATTATTAAGCCGGACCAATGAACCATCGGTTACTCTAAATGGTGAAATCAGACATATTCCCTATTTAAAAGATTCGGGCCGATTCGGGCTGGATGCAAAACGCCAGGCTGGATTAAGTGTGTCATTAGCTGAGATCGGCCAATCCCTATCCCGAAAACGGGATGGAAGAAATACATTATGTCTTGGAACCGGGGAGTTCATGTATATCCCTATGAAGGTTGCCTCCTTAATGGGGGAAGGCGTAAAGTTCCACTCAACAACACGGAGTCCCATCTATGTAAGAAATGATAAAGACTATGGAGCGCAATACGGCATTTCCTTTCAAAATCCTGAAGACCCTGAAATGGCACAATTTGTTTATAACATTCCAGACGGCTGTTATGAAGAAGTGTTCCTGTTTTTTGAAAGAGAACCGGAAAAAGATTCCCTTATGCCGTTTATCAATCAATTAAAAAAATATATTAAAAATGTAAAAGTAGTCTACTTTAACGGAGGTGAAAAAAATGAATAAAACAGCAGATAAATTTGGTTCATATAGTGAAGATGATGTTGTCTTTTTATTGAAGGATTTAAGCGGATATTCACTTGAAGGATCCATTGAGCAAAGAGAAAAAAACATTCAGTCCGGTCAGCATTATAGTGAAACACTTCCTATTGAATATCAGCCGCCTGAAAAATACCTCTCCCTGTTTTGGGAAACACTTGAGGATTATAAAAGGAAAACAGCATTGTCAACAGGAGCGGTTGCTGAGCAGATCTGGAAGCAAAAAGGAAAAAATACTGTTTTAGTTTCTCTTGCGAGGGCCGGAACACCTGTTGGAATTCTGATAAAGCGGTATCTTTCTGAAGTATATGGTGTGAGTTTGCCGCATTACAGCATTTCCATTGTCAGGGACCGCGGGATTGACGAAAATGCGATAAAGCATATTTTAAAAGCACATCCCGGCTGTGAAATTCAATTTGTGGACGGATGGACAGGAAAAGGGGCTATTTCTATTGAATTAACCAAGGCCTGCAGAAAATTCCAAGAAACGTATGGTGTTATACTCGATGATACCCTGGCAGTTCTTGCTGATCCCGGTTATTGCACAACTTTATATGGAACGAGGGAAGACTTTTTGATTCCAAGTGCCTGTCTCAATTCAACTGTTTCAGGATTGGTGAGCAGAACTGTATTAAATAAATCCCTAATTGGGCCCGAAGACTTCCATGGGGCCAAATATTATAGTGAGCTGGAAGAAGCAGATGTTTCAAACCAATATCTCTCGGCAGTAGCAGAAGAGTTCCGTGCTATTAAGCAGGAAGCTTTCGAACTTGCGAAGAGGATTATGGAAAACCCGGGGGAAGCAAGCTTTAAAGGCATGGAAGAGATTCAGAGAATACAAGAGGAATTCAATATTGAATCTATTAACTTTGTAAAGCCGGGAGTCGGTGAAACTACCAGAGTTCTTCTGAGAAGGCTTCCATGGAAAATCCTGATGAAAGATCCAGAAAGTCCATATGTTGGCCATATTTTGATGCTTGCCCGTGAGCGGAACGTCGAGATTATTCATTATCCAGATATGAGTTATACCTGCTGCGGATTAATTAAAAAGACGGGAGAAAAATCATGAGGATGTTTGCGTCAGATTTGGACAGGACACTGATTTACTCAAATAAAGCACTTGCAGATTTTGGGCAGTCAGCAGAAAGTTTAATAGATGTCGAGCGTAAAGATGGCAGGGAAATTGCTTTTATGTCAAACCAAGCTCTCAGATTGCTGAAAGAGATATCCGCTCAAATGATCTTTGTGCCTGTCACTACGAGAACATATGAACAATTTAAGCGTATTTTCATTTTTGAGGATGCTTTTAACATTCCATATACTGTTACATCGAATGGCGCCAATATCCATTATCATGGGAAACCTCTTGAAGAGTGGTCCAGCATAGTCCAAAAACGGCTAAAGACAGAGTGTGCATTGCTTGAGGAAGTGATGGGCAGATCACAGAGTCTGGAATTGAATGGGAAAATAAAAATGGCTGAAAATCTTTTCTTTTATTATATTCTTGAAGAAAAATTAACAGCTGAAGCCAAAAAAGCAATAGCTGGTCTGGCTGAATCCTTTGGGTGGAGAATTTCCCATCAGGGAAGAAAGCTGTATTTTATGCCAAATCCCATTTGTAAGGGAGAGGCAGTGAAATTCATTCAGGAACGGGAAGATATTAAGATGGTATTCGGGGCAGGAGATTCCATGCTTGACCATGACTTTTTAAAGTTTTGCGACTTTGCATACGTACCAAACCATGGAGAACTGGCAGCTGAAAAGTCCATCCCATATCCATACTTAATTTCTAATAATATAGGGACAGCAGCAGCGGAAGAAATTCTAAATGATATTTTAAACAGTATTAAAGAAAGAGTTTAGTCCGGCTGGTCCCTCAGCCATTTTTTTAAAACGATAAATAAACAGATGCAAAAAGTATAGCATCCCGTAAAGATAAAGCTGCTGATGGGAATAGACTGATAATTGGCAAAAGAGAAGACAGCAAGGATCAATGACAAGAAAAGGACGTCTATATAAACAAAGGAACTGGAGCATAACGTATTCCTGATAATATCCAGATCATGTTCGATTCCCCGATATCTCACTCTTCGAAAAAGCAGCCTCATGCTGACTCACCTTCCTCTTACAGAGTACTCCACTTTATGCGGGGACAGGAATAAAGGTGAAAAAGTCCATCTGAGGTCATTCAGCAATGAAAAATAATGATGAAATGAAACTTTCTTACTGTTAATTCGTAAAGAAAGTAAACCATTTTAGAAAAAGGCTGTATTCCTATGATATGATGGTAATAAGTTTACATATCTTTTGTCCCGTGCCATTATCCGGGAATTGAAACGCAATTTTTGAATGAAATGATAAGAATGCATCTTTCGCTCATAGAGGGAAGGGATAACTATTGAACTTGTCGTACAGTCAAATTAAAACTCACATCTTAAAAGTTACATATGAGAACTGGAGCGCTCAGTTAACAAAGCCTATTAATGAACGTGAAAGTTACAGAGTGGAACAGAAGACGCTGCATGTTGGCCAAATTGTTGCCAGATTCCTTGGCGTTCCCCTTGATGAAGATGAATATTATAATCGTCTTTTTGATTTAATTCACACACAGAAATCAGGGCTTCTCCTCCTCAGTGAAGAACATCTGGATAAAACCATTAATAACCAGCAGTTTCAGGCGATACAAAAAGTCCTTAATATTAACCGGGAACAGAATTTATCCATAAACCGATTTGCTGCTTTTCTAGATGGAGAACAGCTGCTGATCAAATCTTCCTCACCGTCCCTGCACAGGAAAATAAGAGAAGCGATGATCAGTATGCTGAATCTGTTTTCTGAAAAGGAATCAGGCGGGTTGAAAAACCAGGATATAAGAAGAGTGCTTGTAGATGTGATTAAGTGGTCCGCTAATCATTTGGGTGCAGATCTTAAAGATATTGACCCGAAAGCGGGTATGCCAAAAATCCTATGGTACGGAAATGGGAAAAAGAGTCATTATTACTTTTTGTACTATTTAATCCAAATGGGATGCGATGTACTTTATTTTTCTCCTTCAGGAGAAGACCCTCTTTCAGAAATGGATCAGGAAGTTCAGGATTCTTTTGTACATCATTATCCTGAAAAGAAAAAGCCAGAACCTTTCCCGCAGGAAAAAAGACGAAGGAGTGCTACAGTCGCCTATAGGGCTTCCAGGGAAATAGAAACCATTCTTAACCATGAGGGTTCAGGACTTTATAAACCGTGGCAGCTTAGGGAGTATACTCCTTCTTCTGTGACCTTGAAAACCACTTATGATGAACTTTTTATTTTAATTAAAGAGAAAGCCATGATCCGTCCAAACTTTGAGGTGAAGGATGGAAGGGTTATGATACCGTCCATTTTTTCAAAGATTCAGGGAGTAAGCAGGAATCGCAAGGAATACTGGGATCGAATACAAACGATCAGCCAATATGAAGAAAGTCTGCTGATAAAAAGATTCCCTTTCACCAACAGCGTCAACAATGATTTTCGTTTCCATTATCGCAATGCACTGGACGGGGAAGGGAAGCTTGACCCTGAAAAAATCATTTCAGGGCACTATTGGAGGTATCAGCAGCTTCCTGGCGGTCTTCAAAATGGAATTGCAAAGGCCATTAGAAATATGTGTGATCACCCGCGATTAAAGCCGCTGCCTGGTGAATCGGAAGAAGAATTGAAGATTTATCTGTTCAGCCAAAGCCTGCAAATTCCGCCGAGCATTCTGAAATTAATGCAGCAATTTGATTACTCTCAGGAAGTCCCTAAGATTATCCTCTATAATAACGAGCTGAACGGGACGATGGTCAGATCGGATGCAGCACTCCTTTTGCTGCTTAATCAGTTTGGGATAGATATTGTACTGTATAATCCGCCGGGCCATAACGACATTGAGAACTTCATTGAGGAAGATTTATATGATGTTCACTGGCTCGAGGATGTTGTGTTTGAACAGGAATTTAAGGAGCCATCCTTTCTAAAAAAGGTTCTCTTTCAAGGATTATTAAAAAATTTAAAGGGTGATTGAAAATGAATCCGACTAAATCAACAGAACTAAATTTAACAGCCCAGCTGCAGGATGATAAATTAACCGAAAATAACGTTTCAGAAATTAAGCTTGCTCTAAGGCAGGAGCCTGAGGTGCAAAATCTGGCCAGGTCCATTGATGAGAAGGATCAAATTCAAATACTTGAATTCGGCAAAGAGCCTGCTGTTCAGATTTCCCGCTTCTCTGACCAGATATTGAGCAATATGAGAACAACGAAGGTTGAAGATTCAGGTGAACTTTTAAAGCAGCTCGGCAGGATCATGGACAAATTTGACAAGAAGGATTTCGAGCAGGGACCTAAAGGCATCTTTGGCAAGCTTTTCAAGCGCGGAGAAAAAATGATTGAGAAGCTTTTCGGAAAATACCAGACAATGGGTGCGGAAATTGATAAAGTGTATGTAGAAATTTCCAAATACCAAAGTGAAATGGTCGATTCTACAACCATGCTTGAACAAATGTATGAGCAGAATTATCAGTACTATCTGACGCTCGAAAAATATGCTGTTGCAGGACAAATGAAAGCCGATGATTTAAAGGCCAATCAGCTTCCACAGCTGGAAGCGCGGGCGGCTCAGGGAGATCAGATGGCTTCGATGCAGCTTGATACGTTAAGAAATGCCGTCGATTTACTCGAGCAAAGAGTTTATGATCTTGAAATGGCTAAAATGGTTTCCCTTCAGACAGCACCGCAAATCCGGCTGCTTCAGAGAGGAAATACCAAGCTCATCGGAAAGATTAATTCTGCCTTTGTAACCACTATTCCAATTTTTAAAAACGGTCTGATTCAGGCAGTCGCAGCCAAAAGACAAAAGCTTGTTGCTGATTCTATGAGCGAGCTGGATAGACGGACAAACGAAATGCTCGTGCGCAATGCGCAGAATATTTCAAACCAAAGTGCTGATATTGCAAGATTGGCAGGCGGTCCAAGCATTAAGATTGAAACGATTGAGGAATCCTGGAATATCATCATGAAAGGTATGCAGGAAACAAAATCAATAGAAGAAGAAAACAAACGTCTGCGAGAAGAAGGAACCAGGAGACTGGAACAGCTCCAGGACAATTTTAAAAAAATGAAGCAGCAGGGTTAGGCAGCTGCACATTTTTAAATAAAATATATATTATTGACGAGGTGGAATTGATATGGCAATAAATCTTCAAAAAGGCCAGCGTGTTGACTTAACTAAAGGAAATCCGGGATTATCTAAAATTATGGTAGGATTAGGCTGGGATCCAGTTCAAAAAAGCGGAGGCGGCGGTCTCCTGGGATCTTTATTCGGAGGCGGCGGCGGAGCAAATATAGACTGCGACGCTTCTGTAATCATGCTTGGTGATAATGGAAAGCTTAAAAGCAATAAAGATGTCATTTACTTCGGTAATTTAAAGAGCGGAGATGGAAGTGTTCAGCATACTGGAGATAACCTCACAGGTGCAGGCGACGGAGATGATGAGCAGGTGATGATTGATTTAAGCAGAGTGCCTGCGCACATTCATAAAATGGTATTCGTTGTAAACATTTATGACAGCGTTAAGAGAAAGCAGCATTTCGGCATGATCCAGAATGCATTCATCAGAGTAGTAAACTCCAGCAACAATCAGGAACTGATTCATTACAACCTGACTGACAACTACAGCGGAAGTACCAGCTTAATAGTTGGAGAGATTTATCGCCATGGAAACGATTGGAAGTTCGCAGCAGTAGGCACAGGAACTGCTTCTCCCGGCCTTTCAGATGTTGTGCGCTCTTATTCTTAATAAAAATAAACTTAGCAGGGGCCCGAAACCACTCGGGTCCTTTTTGAATTTTCATAAAAGTTTACCATCATTTGTTTCCTTCTAATCCACCTTTCATATGTTATAATTTTAATAGATTATCAGAACGGTTAAAGATTTTTTCTCCATTCAGGCAGTTCCGCAGCTTAAACACTTCAAAGAGCTCTGTTGCCCGTAAATTATACATCTTAGATTAGCAGAAGGGGCTTTTAACATGCGCAAAATGGTGCTTACTATTACAATTATGATTGTTTCGCTTGCGCTGCTTGGGAATTCTCAGGCTGCCATGGGCGGCATAAAACTAAAGGATTACCCGCACTCCTCTAAGCTTAAAGAGTTTCTCAGTCTGAAATCTCCGCGCCAGCTTGGTGAGATCTTTATTGTTCCTCTCGAACCTTTTGATGAGAGAGAGGCTGCAGAAATGATTTCCCGGGTGGATCATCTGCCCGCCTCCCTGCTCTCCAAAATAGAGGATGAAGATATCAGGGTGAAATTATTCACGGGAAAACTGACTGATAATCCTACAGCCCAGCACCTCGCAGGAGTAATTCCCCGCGGCTATACTGGGGATACCACTTGGGATGATGTCCCGGGGATTGGCGGGTCAAAAACAGTGCTTGTGAAAATAGGCTTCAGTGAGAGGGGGAAAGGTCATGGATCCGTTAATCTGGAACTTCATGAACTTGCCCATTCTGTTGATCGTCATGTTTACAATGGCATTCGATTTAATCAGAAGTTTCTTTCTGTGTGGAAAGCTGAAAAAGCTAAATTGTTCCCGGGGCAAAATTATCTTCTTTCCTTCCCGGAAGAATATTTCGCTGAGGCATTTGCCATGTTTTTTGCAGAAGGGGAATCTAGAAAACTATTAAGAGAGAATGCGCCGAAAACCTATTCTTTTATTAAAGAATTAAAATAATTTTACGCGTTTCTATAAAATACTTCTCTAATGTGAAACGAACAGAAATTGTGTACAATAGCATTGAGTATTTAAAAAAGGTTGGGTTGAAATGAAACAATATTTGGATCTTTGTAGGCATGTTCTGGAAAATGGCACTAAAAAAGAAGACCGTACAGGCACAGGTACAATAAGCACGTTTGGTTATCAGATGCGCTTTGACCTGCAGGAGGGCTTCCCGCTTGTTACTACTAAGAAATTGCATCTAAAATCCATTATCCATGAGCTATTATGGTTTTTAAATGGTGATACAAATGTGAAATATCTTCAGGACAATGGTGTGCGGATATGGAATGAGTGGGCAGACGAGGAAGGGAATCTAGGGCCCGTTTATGGACATCAGTGGAGATCCTGGACAGGTGCTGATGGAAATACAGTTGATCAGATCACCAGCCTGATTGAGCAAATCAAAACAAATCCTGATTCCCGTCGCCTGATTGTAAATGCATGGAATGTTGGAGAAATTGAAAAGATGGCTTTGCCGCCTTGCCACTGTATGTTCCAGTTTTACGCTGCAGATGGAAAGCTATCCTGCCAGCTTTATCAGAGGTCTGCGGATGTCTTTCTCGGCGTGCCGTTTAATATTGCTTCCTATGCTTTACTGACTATGATGGTTGCGCAGGTTTGCGATCTGGAGCCTGGTGAATTTGTTCATACTTTCGGTGATGTGCATATCTACCAGAATCATCTTGAACAGGTAAACCTCCAGCTGGGCCGTGATCCCCGAAAGCTTCCAATGATGAAGATTAATCCAGATGTGAAAGATATTTTCAGCTTTAAGTTTGACGATTTCCAGCTTGAAGACTATGATCCGCATCCTCATATTAAAGGAGTTGTCAGTGTATGATTTTTTTAATGTGGGCAATGGATGAGAATCGTGTGATCGGCAGGGATAATAAACTTCCCTGGCATTTGCCTGAGGATTTAAAGTTTTTTAAAAGAACTACGATGGGGCATCCCATTGCCATGGGACGCAAAACCTGGGATTCAATCGGGAGACCTCTGCCGGGGAGAGAAAATATTGTTATAACCCGGAATAAATCCTTTTCCTGTGAAGGATGCACAGTACTGCATACAGTTGAGGAGCTGCTGAAGTACAGCGGCGAGAGGGAAGATGAGATCTTTGTCATTGGCGGTGCCGAGATTTTTAAAGCCATTCTTCCTGCAGCTGATCGTCTATATCTGACTATGATTTATGACCAATTTGAAGGGGATACATATTTTCCGGAATTGGACATGTCAGAATGGGATCTTATTTCAAGGGAGAAGGGCATAAGGGATGAAAGAAATCCGTATGATTTTGAATTCCTTATTTATAAAAGAAAATAACCTAAAAAGCAGTTCGCGCCGGCGGGCTGCTTTTTAAAATTATTAAACTGTAAACATATAGTGATAGGATCCTGATTAATATATAATGTAAAACATCCCAACCCTTGGAGGTATGTATGCTTCGATTAATAATCTTTTTTCTTTATATGGGCGGATATTTGGTTTATAGCCTGCCTGCTCTATCCCGGATGAGAAACCTGAATTCAGCACTTCCCGTTGAAGAGCGCGACCGCATCATCCATAAAGTGCCCCAAAAGTGGTCCAGGACTATTATGAAAATATCAGGCTCTCAAGTGAAGGTTACGGGGACGGAATTGATCCCTGAGGGGCCTGTTGTCATTGTCTGCAACCATGAAGGGGATTTCGATATTCCAGTCCTTCTAGCATCTATTAATAAACCTTTTGGTTTCATATCAAAAATTGAAGTGAAGAAAGCACCCATCATCTCTTCATGGATGGAAGTCATGAACTGTGTCTTTATTGACCGCAGCAATCGCAGCAGTGCAATTAATTCTTTAAAGAATGCTGCAATGCTTTTAAAACAGGGGCACTCTCTGCTGATTTTTCCGGAAGGAACAAGAAGCAGGGGAGGACAGGTAGCGCCTTTTAAAGTAGGCGGATTCAGGCTTGCACAGGATGCAGGTGTACCGATTGTGCCAATATCCATTAAAGGGACAGCAGATGCCTTTGAAAAGAATGGGAGACTCATAAAGCCGGCTAAAATTGAAATCAGGGTGTGCAAGCCTGTGAATGCCAGGATTGTTAAAGATATAGATGCAAAGTTTCTTGCACAGGAAGTAAGAGGGATAATCTGCAGCAGTCTTTCGGATAGAAAAATTGCTTCATAAAAAGAAGGCCCCAGTCAGTCAGGGGCCTTTTTATGCGGTACATTATAAATTCGGATTCACCAAATAATCTGTGAGCTTTTGAATCATGCCGTGGTATTCCCTGGGATCGCAAAATTCTTCTGCGGTAAAGTTCTCTTTCACCCACTCTATTAATTCATCTGCACTGTTGAAGTACTCTCCACTTGTGTCGCTTTTCCGAATCATATACCTGCCATTATCTTCATCCACTGTTACCTCCACAGGCAAAGCGCTATCCAGACTGCATAAAGAAAACTCCATTCCTGCACCCCTTTGTAGATATAAATTAACTTTTGCTTATTATATGTCAGTTTAATCTGTTTCTATCCATAAAATAATTCGAAAAATGTAAATTTTTAAAATATCGGATTGAAATCGCGATTTGTCATGGTATAATGTACAAATTAATAACTTGTAAAGAAGAGGGTGGCAAAATGGAACAGAAATTAATGACAAAAAAATGGGTGCAGTTGGAAGATATTTTGATTGCATACCAGCAGCTAAAGGATATTGTTGCCCATACACCTTTACAGAAAAATGAACGCCTATCAGAAAAGTATGAGTGCAATGTTTATTTGAAAAGGGAAGATCTTCAGCATGTCCGCTCATTTAAATTAAGAGGCGCCTACTATAAAGTTAAATCTTTAACTGCAGAGGAGCTTGAACACGGTGTAGTCTGTGCAAGTGCAGGGAATCATGCGCAGGGAGTTGCCTATGCATGCAGACATCTTGGGGTTCAGGGGAAGATCTTCATGCCGGCGACCACGCCGAGACAGAAGGTGAGCCAGGTAGAGCTGTTTGGGAGAGATTCAGTAGAGATCATACTTGTTGGAGACACTTTTGATGATTCCTATCACGAAGCTCTTAAATGCGCCACTGAGGAGGACATGGCATTTATCCATCCGTTTGATGATGAAATGGTGATAGCGGGACAGGGAACAGTAGCGGTTGAGATGCTCAACGATTGTGAAGAGCATGTTGATTTTGTTATTGCCAGCATTGGCGGAGGCGGATTGATGGCCGGACTCAGCACATACATAAAAAGCATCTCGCCGGAAACGCAGATGATTGGGGTTGAACCTGAAGGAGCTCCCTCAATGAGCGAAGCAATCAGGGTCCAAACAGTAGCACCGCTCGGAGAGATTGATAAGTTTGTAGATGGTGCGGCAGTAAAATGTGTCGGTGAAAAAACCTATGACATCTGCAATGAGCTTATTGATGATATTTTCATGGTTCCTGAAGGGAAAGTGTGCACGACAATCCTTGAATTATATAACGAGCATGCGATTGTGGCAGAGCCTGCCGGTGCTTTGCCGATTGCTGCATTGGATATGTGCAGGGATCAAATTAAAGGAAAGAATGTTGTTTGTGTAATCAGCGGCGGCAATAATGATATTGGCCGAATGCAGGAAATTAAAGAGCGTTCCCTGCTTTATGAAGGCCTGCTTTACCATTTCATTGTGAACTTCCCCCAAAGGGCTGGGGCATTAAGAGAGTTCCTTGACGAAGTGCTTGGTCCGACGGACGATATTACACGTTTTGAATATACGAAAAAGAATAATAAAGAAAATGGTCCGGCCCTTGTAGGAATTGAGCTGAAGCATAGGGAGGACTATAGCGACCTCATTGTGAGAATGAATAAAAAGGGATTCACATACAAAGAGATAAACAAAGACAGCAACCTTTTCCATCTGCTCGTATAAGCACCCGGATGAGTTGCAGATCACTATTACTTAATAAGATATGTGGCTGAAATATGAATTTTTATGATATCTGTGACATTTCCTTTAAAAAGTACTATAATCGTATTAGATTCAAAAGGGAAGTACTTTAAAGGAGATGTGAATATGCTTTCAAATATCGGTGTACCAGGATTAATTTTAATCCTTGTTTTGGCGTTAATCATATTCGGTCCAAAAAAGCTGCCGGAAATTGGCCGTGCTTTTGGTGAAACACTAAGAGAATTTAAAAAATCTACCCGAGATCTGACAAGTGACGTGATGGATGAGCTTGAACAGGATACTAAGAAAAAAACGGTTAAATAAGGTGTAAGGATATTCTTCTTGCACCTTTTTGTTTTGGTTTAAAAAATCTGGCTGGCCAAGCCGGCTTTTTATAAAATTAGCAGGAGATTTGTATGGAAGAAAATGAATTAAACTTAGTCGAACATCTGGATGAATTAAGAAAAAGACTCATCATAATGGCGTCAGCATTTATCCTGTTTTTTATAGCAGGTTTTGTGTTTGTGGAGGATATTTATAAGTGGCTGGTAAGAGACCTGGACGTTAAATTGATCGTTCTGGGTCCCAGTGATATTATCTGGGTTTACTTTATGCTTGCTACAGTTATTGCGGTTGCAGCGACAATACCTGTTCTGGCATTGCAGATTTGGCTGTTTGTCAAGCCTGCCCTGACAGAGTATGAGCGGAAGATTTCACTTTCATATGTACCGGCATTGTTTATTCTGTTTATTACAGGCCTTTGCTTTGGTTATTTTGTCATTTTCCCCACCGTATTAAGCTTTCTTGTAGAGCTGGGGGGCGAGATGTTTGAGGCCAATTTTACTGCGGATAAATATTTCCGCTTTGTCCTTAACATGACTTTGCCATTTGGAGTATTATTTGAACTTCCTGTCGTCATCATGTTCCTGACTTCGCTTGGGATCCTTAATCCGTATGTGCTTACAAAAATCAGGAAATATGCGTATTTTGTTCTTATCGTAATTTCGGTTGTTATATCACCTCCAGACTTTATGTCTGATATTCTTGTGACCATTCCCTTGCTGCTGCTTTATGAAATAAGCATCAATTTATCAAAAATAGTCTATAAAAGAAAGCTGAAAAAGCAAGAGAATACAGGAAAATCTTCATAAAAGTTTTTTTGCAAGGTTTAATGATATATATATTATTTGCTGAGTTGATTGGAGCGGAAGGTGCGAGATCCTCGAAAATGCATTCGCATTTTCTTCGTGCGGTGTTTACTCAAGGAAGCTTATTCAAAGTCCTGCGGGAGTAGCGGGACAGGTGAGACCCCGCAGACGCGAAGCGTCGAGGAGGCTCACCGCCTGCCCCGCGGTTCGCTGAGCATCCTGGAGCGGAAATCAACGGACAACATTGTGAGGCGAAAACAATAATTCATACGAAAATAGCTTCATAAAAAAATTTATGGGATAGCATAATCAGACACATTTCGAGCCGCATTTGGGGTATAATATTAACAAACGGGTGAAAAAGAGGATTGATATTTTGCTATTTAAAAGCCTAGAGTTCAAAAATGCTGTTGGACAGAAGGTAAAAATCACTGAAATTCCTGTATTGGCAAAAGATAGCCCTTATTATTTTATGATCCAAGTCCGTTTGAAAACATTCATTGCGGCCATTAACGCCAGTGAAAAGACAAGTAAGAATCATTCCTTCAGGGAATATCTTAAACGAGTCCTAAAATGGCCGGTTTATGAAGAGATTTTTAAGACTCCAGAATTAAAAAATAATGCTTAACAACATTGATGCCGGCTGCCTGCCGGCATTTTTTTGGCCAATTGAGGCGAAGTAAGAGAAGCTTTGTATTTTTTGCTTTATTTGTATTTTGCTTAAATGTATAATATGAACTAATTGTAAATGCAGGGAAGTGAAGGAATAATGGCTAAGATTAAAATTGTTACTGATTCTACAGTGGATCTATCAAGAGAACTGATTGAAGAATTCGATATTGAAGTCGTTCCTTTATCAATTCACATTAATGGGGATACATATTTGGATCGGGTAAATATTACTCCAGCTGAATTCATGAAAAAGATGAAGGAATCTGACGAACTGCCAAAAAGCTCACAGCCTCCAGCTGGTGTCTTTGCAGAGGTATATGACAGGTTGGGTGAGCAGGGCTATGAAATTCTTTCCATCCATATGACTGGCGGAATGAGTGGAACTGTCCAATCAGCTGAAAGTGCGGCAGCTATGTCACATGCAAATGTTACAGTGGTAGATTCCAGATATATTTCCAAAGCACTGGCCTTTCAAGTCTTGGAGGCTGCGAAAATGGCCAGGGAAGAGAAAAGTATTCAGGAGATTGTCAGCCGGCTGGAAACCGTGCGCGCTAACACTAAATTGTTTGTAGTAGTGGATACACTGGAAAATCTCGTTAAAGGCGGTAGAATCGGCAAAGGGAAAGCAATGATCGGATCTTTGCTGAATATTAAACCAATTGCATCGCTTGAAGGCGGGGTATACACACCTGTTGCTAAAGTAAGAAGCCATACTCAGGTTGCCAAATATTTGGCTAAACAATTTGCCGGAGATATTAAAGGGAAAACAATAAAAGGGGTAGGCCTTGTGCATGCAGAAGGTCTGGATTTAGCTTCTAAACTGAAAACGATGATTGAAGAACTGGATGCCGGTGCGGAGATTGAAATAGAAGAAACAACTCCAATTGTCAGTACACATACAGGACCCGGTGCAATTGGGTTTATGTATCACCTGGAAGATAAATAAAAAGGACGCATAGCACTCAGGCTATGCGTTTTTTTGCGAAATCAATTTTTTCTTTAATCATGGTCAAGAATAGTGAAATCAAAGACTTTTATCCTATTTGAAAATATTTGCCATTCTTGATTATCCCCGGAATAAAATGAATTATGGGGGTGTAGGGTTGAAGAGGAAAAATGTCTTGTTTTTTAGTGACTTTGGAATTGACGATTTTGTTGCGGTTATATTTTCCTTTTTCTCAGAGGAAATCAATATCGTTGGGATTGTAGCTGATTATGGAAATGTTTCCAGGGAGGATGCCGTCCGAAATGCTGCTTACCTTCGTGAATTAACCGGACAAAAAAATACTCCTGTATTCAGCGGAGCCGTATTGCCTTTAACCGGCGATGTTCCGGTATTTTACCCGGATGTTCATGGCATTGAAGGGCTCGGTCCGATTATTCCTAACCTGGAGAACTCCAATAACATGTTTGAAAACTTCGATGATTTTAAGGAACTGATCGAGAAGTATGAAAATGATATAACAATCGTTAATGTAGGCAGACTTTCTTCATTGGCAACGGCCTTTATCCTTTATCCGGCACTTATGAGTAAAGTCAGTGACTTTTATATTATGGGCGGGGCATTCAATGTTCCAGGCAATGTGACTCCAGTGGCTGAAGCAAACTTTTATGGGGACCCATATGCGGCTAATGTTGTGTTTGCCAATGCGCCGAAGAAAATTCATGTCTTTCCTCTGGATGTAACGATGTCTGCAATCATTACTCCGGCACTTATCGACTCTCTTGATGCCTATTATCAGAAAGTGGAAAATAAAGTCGGCTTAATTCTTAAGCCTATGGTTGATTATTATTTCAATTTTTATAAGGAAACCTACCCTGGCATTAGTGGAAGCCCCATGCACGATTTATTTACGTTGTGGGCAATGCTTGACGGGGCGGATCTTCAGTATCTGGATGTACCGGTGAAGATAATTACTGACAGAGGGGAGGCGTTTGGCCAGAGCATTGGTGAATTTAGAAATGTCCCTCCGGAAAACAAGATGAAATATCGGATACATCGGATTGCTGTGCAATTTAATTATTCAAATTTCATCAGGACATTTTATGAAATTATGACTAACAATAAAACGAAACCAACTCAATAATTTTTATCATCCATAATATCGAGATACTATTCACAAGTTTGTCATAAGTACTTCTTTCTTCTTTCATGAATATTTGCTAAAATTAGCAACGTATCTAATTAAAGCAGGTGAATGTATGAGAAAAAGAGTTTTTGCAATAATGGTTTCTGCTTTTATGCTTGCAGTGCTTTCAGCATGCGGACAGAGCGGTATAAAGGACGCGTTAAATTGGGAACTGGCTGATTTTACGTATACAAACCAGGATAATAAAGAATTTGGTTTAAAGGATCTTGAGGGCAAGGTTTGGGTAGCCGACTTTATTTTTACCAATTGCGAAGATGTATGTATGCCCATGACAGCTAATATGAAGAAGCTTCAGGATTTGGCTGAGAAGGAAGGCATAAAAAATATTGAATTTGTTTCATTCAGTGTAGACCCCAAAGTGGATACACCTGAAGTTTTAAAGGAATTTGCATCTACATACAATGCAGATTTCAGCAATTGGCATTTTCTGACCGGATATGAACAGGAAGAAATTGAGAAATATGCTATGGAATACTTCAAAACCATTGTGAAAAAGCCGCAAACAGGTGATCAGGTAATCCATGGAACAGATTTTTATCTTGTTGATCAGAATGGAAAAGTAATGAAATATTATACTGGTCTTAATGAAATTCCATTAGATGAAATTATGAATGATATTAAAGCATTGCAATAGACCTTGAACGAGGTCTATTTTTCTTTTCGGCTCTTGAATACTGCACGGACAATGCTAATTATTTTTAAATTTGAGTTGCATGTTATAATATGAATGAGAAAAATGGGCAGGTGATAGTATGATAAAAAAACTCACCCTCATCTTTTGGATCATGCTGCTTCTCGCCTCCTGCAGTTCAGTTCACCACAGCGATATCATTCATTCTGAAAAAGAATCCCGCCTGACAGTTAAAGAAGAAATTCCTTTGGATTTTTTTCCTCGAAACCTTACTGTTGCTGCAGTAGGTGACTCTTTAACCCAGGGGGTTGGAGACAGTACTGAACGTGGAGGGTACGTGCCATATCTTGAAATGTCACTGGAAAAAGACAAAAGTGTTCAAGACGCTGTTTTTTATAATTTCGGTGTAAAAGGCAATCGTTCCGATCAATTATTGAAGAAGCTGGGGACAGATGAAGTAAAAGATGTTGTGAAGGAAGCAGACGCGGTGATCATAACCATTGGCGGCAATGACGTTATGAAAGTAGTCCGTGAAAATTTTTCAAACCTAAAGCTGAGGGCTTTTGCCAAGGAAAAAGAAACCTATGAACAAAATCTGACTGAGGTTTTAGATTCGATAAAAGAGGTAAACCCAAATAGTAAAATTGTTTTAATAGGCTTATATAATCCCTTTTTAAAATGGTTTTCAGAAATAACGGAAATTAATGCTATTCTTGGAGATTGGAATGACACTAGCCGGGATATATTGAGAAATTATCCAGGGACTTATTTTGTTGAAATAGATGATATATTTGAAAATACCGATGATAATCTTTTATATACAGACTATTTTCATCCCAATGATAAAGGCTATGAATTAATAGCTGGACGGGTCCATCAAATACTCACAGAGGAAGTGCTGAAAGATATTCCGTATAAAAGGAAAGCTGAAGGAAATGGAGAGAAGTTGATTGAAAGATAGAAAATGGAAAAAGCTGTTTTTTACACTGCTGGCAATTAATGCACTCATTTTAACTGTGCTGTTTATTTTTATCAGTATACCGGCAGATGACGAAGACTACACAGCGATCACAGAGAATAGTGATAATTACGTTCCTTTTAACATAAAAGCCAATAAAGAAGATTTGAATAGAGTCATTAACCACTACCTTGAAAAAGAAGGGCTGACAGGAGCAATAGATTACAAGATCCTCCTAAACGATGAAGTGGATTTATATGGCACAATC
This sequence comes from Cytobacillus firmus, assembly GCF_023612095.1. GTDB lineage: Bacteria > Bacillota > Bacilli > Bacillales > Cytobacillaceae > Cytobacillus. The sequence continues at coordinate 1,664,587 of NZ_CP086235.1, forward strand.
CCTTTCTTCAGCCAGGATCTGCAAATGAAACTGTCATTTGAACCAGAAGCCTTGAAGAATGGAGATGTTGTTCTTCAGCAAAAGTCAATATCTGTCGGGCAGCTGAATCTTCCGGTTTCACATGTCCTGAAGCTGGTAAAAGACCGCTACAAACTTCCGGAAGGTGTTACCATTCAGCCGCAGAAAGAAAGAATCTATGTGTCACTGCAGGAAATGAAGCTGAAAAGTGATGTTAAAGTAAAAGTGGATGAATTTAATCTGAAACAGGATGATATTCGTTTTACCCTTCTTGTTCCGGTTAAATGAGAAAAGGGAATCCTTCCGCAGCTTTGGAGGGGTTCCCTTTTTTGATGCTTAATTAGCAGGAAAGCGTTAGTCTGCAATGATAATTGCTTCCAGTTCAGGCTCTTTGACAACGGAACCTACTGCCAGCAAAGTGTAGGCCTGGTCTGCTTTAAATTGCATTCGAGGGATGGTCAGCACCACATTTGGAGTTCCGGCTATCCTGGCTTCCAAGTCGACAGTCATTGGAGTTAATGCGATGTACTTGCTTGCCTGGCTGAATGCGATATTGGGAAAAACAACGTCCCGGTTTTTTACGGCAATATCAACTGCTGGTGCATCGTGTGACAGGTGGACAAATCTGACTTTGGTTTCCCCGGGAGGCACTTCAGGCTGATCTTCTAATAGGGCAAGCTTAATGTTTGCTTCAATCCCCGCAGCTGCAATTGTATACACCTTACCTGCTTCAGTAATGTTTGGTCTGCTTACAAGTGCAGAGACCATGCTGCCGGCCGGATATATGTCTATCTGATGAGAGCCGGCAGGAAGCGTTGCATAACTGCTTACGTCTTTATATGAGAAGTCCTTTAAAATTCTCGTGCCGTTTATATAGATATCAATTGGACCGGAATCAGGGGAACCATGGAAAATCCGTACTTTTGTCTGCTGTCCCTGATGGGTATCGGCAGAAGGCGCCTTGTTTTTTGTACGCATTATTTGAAAAGCCTGATTGAGGCAATGCAGATGTTTATGATAATAAGTAATATGCTGTGCAGCATCAATGTATTTAAAATACTGAGCCAAAAGATCATATTTTACCGCTTTTTGTAAGTACCACTGCTGATTTCTCTCAGTAGGCATAATTCCCCCTCCTAAAATCTGCTTTAATACCATATGCTTCTCCCCGGGTGAATGCCACCTGAGGAAAATAAAGGGCTTTACTTCTGGTGCAATATTCCATATAATATAAATAAATAAACGAAAGCGGGTGATGTGCTATGAGAAGAGAACTTTATGCCAATACGTTCAGTGTAAATAATTCAGGCACAGCCCAAATGGAAATCGTTTAATCGAGCGGACCAGATTGTTTTTCCTGCTTATTGAACTTTACTTGACCAGACCATGGGCTGATTGCCTATGGTTTTTTGTATGTAAAAATATTCGATAAGCATGGAGGAACAAACATTGACAATTAATAGACTTGGATTCGATCCCTTTTTTAAAGACGCTTTTTCAGCGTATGAAGAAAAAGAATATCAAATGGGCCGGGTGGCTTTAGAGCATAAAAGAATGTATCGTGTATGGACAGATAAGGGTGAAATGCTCTGTGAAGTATCAGGGAAATTTTCTTTCGAAGCATCATCAAGGGAGGATTATCCTGCTGTAGGTGACTGGGTTGTCATCAAAGAAAGAGCGTATGAACAGCGGGGTACCATTCATGCAGTCCTTCCAAGGAAAAGCAAATTTTCCAGGAAGGCAGCAGGGGTGAATACAGAAGAACAAATTGTAGCTGCTAATGTAGACACTATTTTCCTGGTTAATTCACTTAATGAGGATCTTAACTTAAGAAGAATGGAACGTTATTTGCTTTTGACATGGGAAAGCGGGGCAGCTCCTGTGATTATTCTTACCAAGGCTGACCTTTGTGAGAATCTGGAGGAAAAGCTTGCTGAGGTGGACACCGTTGCCATGGGTGTTCCTGTTATCTCAATCAGCGTGATGGAAGAGAAGGGGATTGACCTGCTTAAGCCGTTTTTGGAGCCTGGAAAAACAATCGCATTGCTCGGCTCTTCAGGTGTTGGAAAGTCCACACTTACCAATTATCTTCTGGGCGCGGAAAAACAAAAAGTCCAGGATATTAGAAGTGATGACAAAGGAAAGCATACAACTACTCACAGGGAACTCATCCTTCTTCCTGAAGGCGCCATATTGATTGACACTCCAGGAATGCGGGAGCTTCAGCTGTGGGAAAGTGAAAGCGGTCTTTCAGAAAGCTTCACAGATATTGAACAAGCCGCTGAAAACTGCAGATTCAGGGACTGTACACATGATAATGAGCCAGGATGCGCTGTGCATATGCTAATAGAAGAAGGAAGCATATCAAGGGCGCGTCTGAACAGCTACAAGAAGCTTCTCAAGGAACTCGCTTATCTGGATAGAAAGCAGGATAAACGAGCCCAATCTGAAGAACGCAAGCGCTGGAAAAAAATAAGTGCCGGAGCAAAGAATAAAAGAATATAAAAATTCAGAAACCTCTTCAATGAAGAGGTTTCTTTTGCATATAATGAATCTTTTCATTAATCTTATGTATATAGCTTTAAATCATCTTTATAAGGGAAAAAGTAAAAGATAGAAAAGTGCCGGAAAGAGGTGGAGCAGAATGACAGAGAAACAATACGAAAAGGCAACATTCGCAGGAGGCTGCTTCTGGTGTATGGTAAAGCCTTTTGATGAACAGCCTGGAATAAAAGAAGTGCTATCCGGTTATACCGGAGGCAATGTAAAGAACCCGACTTACCAGCAAGTCTGTTCGGAAACGACTGGCCATTATGAAGCGGTTCAAATCACATTTGATCCTGAGGTTTACCCATATGAAAAACTGCTTGAATTATATTGGCAGCAGATAGACCCGACAGATGAAGGCGGCCAGTTCTATGATCGCGGCCAATCCTATCAGACTGCAATTTTCTATCACAATGAAAAACAAAAGCAGTTAGCAGAAGAATCAAAACAAAAGCTTAAAGAAACAGGTCCATTTGCAAAACCGATTGTTACCAGGATTTTGCCTGCTTCAGACTTTTATCCTGCAGAAGATTATCATCAGCACTATTATAAAAAGAATCCGGAAAGATACAATGCCTATCAAACCGGCTCTGGAAGAAAGGCATTTATAAACAACCATTGGGGTGAAAAATAATGGCAAAAAACAGGGAAGAATTAAAGCAAAAACTCGATCCCATGCAATATGAAGTAACTCAGAATAATGGCACAGAGCCGCCGTTCCGCAACCAATATTGGAATGAATTTAAAGATGGAATTTATGTCGATATCGTTTCCGGCAAGGCTCTTTTCAGCTCAAAAGATAAATATGACGCAGGGTGCGGCTGGCCCAGCTTCACTAAGCCCATAGAGGATCAGGAAATTGAGGAAAAAGAAGACCGCACCCACTTTATGGTCAGAACGGAAGTGAGAAGTAAAACAGCGGATTCCCATCTTGGACATGTTTTTGATGATGGGCCGGGACCTGCGGGCCTCCGTTATTGCATTAATTCTGCTGCACTCAAGTTTATTCCTAAGGAAAAACTGGAGGAAGAAGGCTATGATGAATATTTGAAATTATTTACTAATGAAAATTAAGAAATGGATGGTGTTTTTATGTTCAAGAAATTATTTGGCAAAAAGGAAGCGGTCAAAGCAATTGAGATTAAGGCTGCTTTGACGGGTACAGCAGTTAATCTGGAAGAGGTGCCTGACCCTGTATTTGCAGAAAGAATGATGGGTGACGGTATTGCAATTGAACCTTCAGAAGGGGTTGTTGTTTCCCCGGTAAATGGAGAAGTAGTCCAAGTATTCCCTACCAAGCATGCCATTGGCATTCGTGCTGAAAATGGTGCCGAGGTGTTAATCCATATTGGCCTTGAAACGGTCTCCATGAAAGGGGAAGGATTCGAGACCCATATTTCAGAAGGCTCAAAGGTCAGCGAAGGCGATAAGCTTGTCACGTTTGATTTAGCAATGGTTAAAGAAAAGGCAAAAAGCACAGTTACGCCAATTATTATCACTAATGGCGACCAGGTTGCTTCTCTTGAGAAAAATGCAGCAGGAGCTGTAACGCGAGGTACTTCAACAGTAATGACAGTTACTGCGAAATAATGAGAAAAAGCCGCTGATAATATTGGCGGCTTTTTTCGAGTTATTTTTTTCAGTCTTTTTCTGTTTTTATCCTTCACTGTTCTGCCATGGTGAGGATGGAGGAAATTTGAATAACGGCATCGTCTGTACTGTTATTCACTGATTTTTCATTTGTCACAATGAATTTCACTAAATGTTGACTGTCTTCGAGACCGCTGACAATATATTGATATCTTTCTTTAGTCAGCGGCCACCAGGCAGATAAGGATGTAATAAACACATCATCAATGAAAACATCCATCTTCCCGCCTTTTTCACTGCGAATCATATCGACCCCAAGGAAAGTGCCGCTAAACTGATATTCAAGACTGTCTCCCGCCATGCTGCTCTCCCAAATGCCGTCTTTGTGAATAAATGATCCAGATATATCTGTAACATGAGGGATGGATGCTATTTCTATGTCCGCATTTTCATGAATGGGGGCAGAAAGCTCGGCAATTTCTGCCTGACTGCCGGCTAACTCTCTTATTTTCTTTATTAAGGTATCTGCATAGATTTTATAGCCGTGATCATTTGGATGGACCAAATCTTTTGTCAGTTCCTCTGCAGGTAATCCGGATAGTTCAAAAGGGTTTCTCATATCCACGTTTTTAGCGCCATAATGGTTAGAAATAAAAGAAATCGCCTGAACAAACTCTTCGTTATCCAGCGGGTTTTCTGTAATGGTTATGATCTCGGTGTCAGGGTAAAGCTGTTTTGTTTTCCGGATAAGCCCTTCGTAGAAATAAGAAAATTGCTTTTCATCCATATATTTGCGGTCATTCTCCCCAAATACGATAAAAGTTAAATCGATTTTCCCTAAATGTTCGGATTGCTGAAGCTTATATAAACCTTCAAAGGCAGTGGCTCCACTTTGGACGATGGAATGCCTTTTGGCTATAATCCCAAATTCACTATGCAGATGCTTCTCAAGCCTTGTAAACCATGCCGATGATTTGGAGGTCGCACCTGACCCCCTGCCAATGCTGTCCCCGATAATCAGGTAATTGATATTATCTTTTGACGACAGCTTTTGATACACGTTAGTTGGATTCGCCCCTTCAACTTTAGACAGGCTATCAAATAAATGATACAAACCATATATAAAAGTGATGATAAAAAAATATATGCCAATCTTCCTTCTCTTCATTGGTTTGAATCCCCCGCTTCTTTTCTCTTACGTTTATCCTACCCTATTAATGGCAAAGGGGGAAGGTTTTAAAATGGAGTTAGAGTGTTTTTTGAAAAAAATGGGCGTATGCACATGCGGGTCAAGTTCACCGTACATACATTAATATTGAAAATGCCCAAGAAATCTTGTTGAGGAGTGATTATTTATGTATAAAGGTGCAGTTGCTGGTGCTGGCTACGACCAATGTTATCCAGGATATGGCTATCCTGTTGCTGGTGCTCATTATGGAGGAGGGTATGGCGGTTTTGCATTGATCGTCGTATTGTTCATTCTATTGATTATTATCGGAGCATGCTGCTGCGGAAATTGGTAAAATAAATGGAATTTGTGAAGGCTGCTCGTAATGAGCAGCCTTTGTTTTTGGGGCAGTGTGTATTTGGTGAATTTTACATAAATTATTCTAAAGACGAACATTATGTAATTTTTTTTATTTGATAGTTCGTAAAAATGTTGACCTCCACTTATGTATTTGATATAGTTACCTTTGGTTGATGAAATTAACGAATAATGCGTCTGGGGGAATAGGACGATGAATGCGAATTATGATGTGATTGTTGTCGGTGCTGGACCGGCTGGAATATTTACTTGTTATGAATTAACTCTTAAAATGCCTGAAGCAAAAATTTTATTAATTGATAAAGGCCATGATATTTATAAAAGAAATTGTCCGATTTTACAGAAAAAGATTTCGAAATGCCCGCCTGCAGCAGGAAGAAAAGAATTTGCAGGCTGCCTGCCCGCTTGTTCTATCACGAATGGATTTGGCGGAGCAGGGGCTTATTCAGATGGGAAATTTAATATAACGAGTGAGTTTGGCGGCTGGATGACCGATTATCTCCCGGACTCCCAGGTTGTTGATTTGATAAAATATGTTGACGAAATTAATTTGAAGCATGGCGCGACTGAAAGCATTACAGATCCAATGACTGATGAAGTGAGGGATATTGAGCGCCGCGGATATGCAGCAGGGCTTAAACTGCTTCGTGCGCAGGTCAGGCATTTGGGCACCGAGCAGAATCTAGAAATCCTAAAGAGCATTTATGAATATTTACGTGAAAAAATTGATATGTCCTATAAGACAGAGGTTGAAGATCTTATAACAGAGAAAACCCCTGATGGCCATCGGATTATGGGGGTCAAGCTTAAGTCCGGAAATGAAGTTCATGCTGATAAGGTGGTTGTAGCACCAGGGAGAGATGGATCAGTTTGGCTGGCAAACCTCCTGAAGTCACGCCGCTTGAAGATGATCAATAATCAGGTCGATATTGGCGTGCGGGTTGAAACTTCGGATATTGTCATGGAAGAGATCAATAAACATCTTTACGAAGGAAAGTTTACATTTAATACATCTGTCGGTACAAGAGTGCGTACATTCTGCAGCAATCCTTCCGGCCATGTTGTAGTGGAAAACCACTCAGGAATCATGCTTGCGAATGGCCATGCTTACAAAGACCCTAAGCTGGGAAGTACTAATACAAACTTTGCGCTGCTTGTATCCCATACATTCTCTGAACCGTTTGATAAGCCAAATGAATACGCGCATGAAATTTCAAGGCTTGCCAACAGCCTTTCAAACGGCGGAATCATTGTCCAAAAGTATGGAGATATATTAAAAGGGAGAAGGTCTACTGAGAAGCGGATTAAAGAAGGCTTCCTTGAGCCGACCTTAAAGGAAGCGGTCCCTGGAGACTTAGGCCTTGTGCTGCCATATAATACAATGAAAAGCCTGATTGAAATGACAGAGGCTTTAAACCATGTATCTCCTGGCCTTGCATCTGAACATACGCTATTCTATGGTGTGGAGGCAAAATTCTACTCTGCACGTCCCAAGTTGAATGACCGTTTCGAAACGGAAATCAGCGGACTTTATGTTGGCGGGGATGGTGCAGGCATTACCAGAGGACTTGCACAGGCGGGTGCCTGCGGTGTCTGGATTGCAAGGGATATTATCGAAAAGACAAGTAATGTACCTGGAAGAGAACCTGCATTGGTATAAAAATACAGGGGTTTGAAAGTATAATTTGGATTGAACAGAATGATGAAAATGACTTTTGAGCAGCCGCTATCCAGCGGCTGTTTTTTTTGCAGCGAAAAAATAGATCACTCTGCAAAATTCTTTTATGAAAGATTTCTTAAGTGACTTCATACAATTTACTATATTGCCATTTGGTAGAGAATATCTGCCTTGTAGAATTGAAGATTTGCTGTGAAAGGTCATGAAGCCATCGGCGGATATTGATTAGCCGCAGGCAAATTTCGTAATTATAGTTGGAGGGAGTACGCTGATGAACCAGTCGAACTTAATTAAGCCGATGCTTGATGCACAGTACCCGATCATTGATTATGGCAGGGGAGTTTATCTATATGATACGGACGGAAAGGAATACCTGGATGCATCATCCGGCGCAATAACGGCCAATATTGGCCATGGTGTGGAGGAAATCATTGAGGCAATGCATGAACAGGCGAAAAAAGTTTCTTTTGTATATCGATCGCAATTTACGAGCGGCGCAGCTGAAAAGCTTGCCCATAAAATAGCTGAGGCTGCGATCGGAGACTTGAATTGGAGCTTTTTTGTGAACAGCGGGTCTGAGGCCACTGAAACAGCTATGAAAATAGCGATTCAGTACTGGCAGGAAAAAGGCATTGTGACAAAAACAAAGGTGCTCTCAAGGTGGATGAGCTATCATGGCATAACCCTGGGAGCTTTATCAATGTCAGGACATACGGGCAGAAGGGCTCGCTTCATACCGCTGCTTGAGGATTTTCCTGTCATTCATCCTCCATATTGCTATAGGTGCCCCTACAATCTGGAAGCGCCTGAATGCGGTTATCTGTGTGCACATGAACTTGAAACCGTCATTAAACGGATAGGGCCAGACAATATTGCTGCGTTTATCGCAGAACCAGTCATTGGCGCTGCAGGCGGTGCCATTACCCCTCCAAAGGATTACTACCGGATAATCAAAGAAATTTGTGAGCGGTATGACATTTTATTTATTGCTGATGAGGTTATGACTGGTTTTGGGAGAACAGGCACAATGCTTGCCTGCGAGCATTGGAATATAAAGCCTGATATTGTCGCACTTGGAAAAGGAATGGGAGCCGGGTATGCTCCGATTGCAGCTGCACTTGTAAGCGATGAAGTAATGGAGCCCATACTGGCAGGTTCAAAAAGCATTATGAGCGGCCATACCTTGAGTGCCAATCCGCAGTCATGTGCAGTGTCCCTCGCAGTGCTTGAATATATTGAGAAAAACAATATTATCCCGGAAACAGAAAGCAAAGGAGTGTATTTAAGAAATAAATTGACTAAGCTGCAATCCAAATTTTCCTTTATTGGTGATGTAAGGGGAAAAGGGCTGATGGTCGGACTTGAATTTGTAAAGGATCCTCTGACAAAAGAGCCGTTTACAAAAAGCTTCGGTTTGACTCAGAGATTAATACAGGAAGCACAGGAGCATGGTCTGCTTATTTACCCTGCAGGTGCGGGTACAAATGGCACAGACGGGGATGCCGTAATGATCGCACCGCCGCTGACTATTACCAAAAGGGAAATCGATGATCTGGTAAAGAGGTTTGAAAAGACTTTGCAGGTTTTCTCAGAAAATCATTTGATCCCTGATGAGGGAGAGGGTGAATAACAATGGAGAACACATTTAATAAGATTATTGAACTTGATGAGGCGATGAAGCATTTTCGGGACGGCATGATCATTATGTTTGGCGGCTTCGGCGGAATTGGCACCCCTCCGTCCCTTATCGACGGCATTTTGGATAATGGATTCAAAGATTTAACACTTATTGGCAATGATTCAGGCTTTCCCCATATTGGGATCGGGAAGGTGGTAAGCCAGGGAAGGGCGAAGAAAATGATTGCTTCTCATATTGGCTCAAATCCCGTTGCCGGCCAACTCATGACAGATGGGAAGATGGAAGTGGAATTTTCACCCCAGGGGATATTGGCTGAAAGAATACGTGCTGGCGGAGTCGGCATTCCTGCCATCCTTTCCGACATTGGCCTTGATAACGACATTGTGACCGGCAATAAGCAAACATGCAGCCTGGGCGGAAAAAAGTATCTTGTCGAGACGGCCCTGACTGCAGATATATCGATTGTTTTTGCTAAGAAAGCTGATCCTTACGGGAACTTAATTTTTGACAAAAGTGCCAGAAACACAAACCCGCTTGTCGCCATGGCTGGTGATATGACAATTGCGGAAGTGGAGGAAATTGTCCCGCTTGGCAGCCTGGATCCTGATGAAATTATAACACCGGGAGTTTTCGTTAATTATATCGTTCCATCGAAGGGAGTGAATTGGAAATGGGCATGGGAGTAGAGATTAGAAATCGTATTGCCAAACGTGCTGCGGAGGAAATCAAGAACGGGATGATTGTAAATCTCGGTATTGGAATCCCATCGCTTGTGCCCAATCATTTGCCTGACGGGACAAATGTAATGTTTCATGCGGAAAATGGCATTACAGGTATGGGGCCAAGTCCGGAGAAAGGGAAGGAAGATGAGAATCTATGTAATGCAGGAGGTTTTCCGGTTTCCATTGTAAAGGGTGCTTCATATTGCGACAGCACCATTGCATTCGGGATGATACGCAGAGGGCGAGTTGATATGACAATTCTTGGCTCCCTGGAGGTAAGCGGAAAAGGGGATTTGGCCAATTGGATTGTACCGGGGAAAAAAGTTCCCGGCATGGGCGGTGCAATGGAGCTTGCCCAAAAAGCAAGAAAAGTCATTGTCCTAATGAACCAGACAGACAAGTACGGGAACCCAAAAATTGTGGACGAGTGCACCCTGCCTCTTACATCAGCACGCTGTGTAAACATGATTATTACAGAGATGGCTGTCTTTCAAATATCAGCTCATGGACTCACACTGACTGACTTGTTTACGCCGCACTCTATAAATGAAGTCAGGGCAAAAACGGGCTGCAGTTTTACAATTGCTGAGAATGTGAGAGTGATTAATTGATAGAGTTATTTCCCTTGGCCTTAATAAAGGAGTGAGAATATGAATGCTCATGCAAAGATTAAACGATGGCTGGAAGAAAATAAGCAAAGAGGAACAAGACTTCTTCAGCAACTGGTCCAGGAAGGCAGCATCCGCGGAAATGAAAGCAGTGCACAGGCCATCATCATAGAAAAATGCCGCAAACTTGGACTAACCCTTGATATTTGGGAAATCGGCAAGGAACAATTGATTAAGCATCCTGCCTTTTGTTCAGATCGAAAGGATTTTTCCGGAAATCCCAATGTGGTGGCTGTTTTGAAAGGAACAGGCGGAGGAAGGTCCATCATCCTCAATGGCCATATTGATGTCGTTCCGGAAGGAGACCGAAATGATTGGGAACATGATCCATTTAGCGGCAGAATCGAAGATGGAAAGCTATTTGGCAGGGGTTCGACCGATATGAAAGGCGGCACCGTTTCGCTCCTGCTTGCCATGGAAGCCATTATTGCGCTTGGAATCAAGCTTAAAGGAGATGTGATTTTTCAAAGTGTCATAGAAGAAGAAAGCGGCGGGGCTGGTACATTGGCAGCAGTCCTCAGGGGATATTCTGCCGATGGGGCAATCATTCCTGAACCGACTAATATGAAACTGTTTCCAAAACAGCAGGGCTCGATGTGGTTTCGGATATCAGTCAAAGGGCGTTCAGCTCACGGAGGAACCCGATATGAGGGCGTCAATGCCATTGAAAAAGCCATGTATGTGATAACAAAGCTTCAGGAGCTTGAGAAGGTAAGGAACCTTAAAATTGAAGACCCGCTTTATTCAAAGATCCCTATTCCGATTCCTATTAATATTGGAAAAATATACAGCGGAGAGTGGCCATCTTCCGTACCGGATATTGCTGTCATAGAGGGAAGGATGGGGGTAGCACCGGATGAAGAGATGAAATCTGCCGAAAAAGAGCTGGAGGATTGCCTGAAGGAAGCAGCCCAACATGATGGATGGCTTAAAAAGAATCCTCCTCAAGTTGAATGGTTTGGCGGACGCTGGCTGCCCGGTGATCTGGAACAGGATCATCCTTTAATGGCTGTATTATCCGAATCCTTTGAAACCGTAAAAGGAAAACAGCCGTCAGTTGAGGCATCACCTTGGGGCACGGATGGAGGCATATTATCCAAAGTAGGAAATACACCTGTTGTTGTCTTCGGGCCAGGTGTAACGGAAGCCGCCCATGATGTAAACGAATTTATTTTCTTAGAGGAAGTTTTTGATGCGGCTGAAATTATTGCTCTGGCCATACTGGAATGGTGCGGCACTAATCAGGGAGAGGGGAAATAAGGATGGGATCAATTAATATAAGAACAGAGCTGCCGGGACCAAAAGGGAAGGAATTATTGGCTAAAAAGGAGAAGAATGTTCCAAAGGGGCCATTTAACACGATGCAGACATTTGCTGCTAAAGGGGATGGAGCACTTCTGACAGATATAGATGGAAATACGTTTCTTGATTTTGCGGGGGCCATCGGGACACTGAATGTTGGACACTGTCCGCCTAGGGTTATTGAAGCGCTGCATGCCCAAATTGACCAATATCTTCACCCATGCTTCCATGTCATGATGTATGAGCCTTATATCAAGCTGGCAGAGAAACTCAACAGCATTACACCAGGCAATCACAGCAAAAAAACCTTCTTTTTAAGCACCGGAGCAGAGGCGGTGGAAAATGCGGTTAAAATAGCAAGGAAATATACAGGCAGAAAAGGAATTATATCATTTGAAAGGGGCTTTCATGGCCGTACCTATATGTCCATGAGTTTAACGAGCAAGGTAAAACCGTATAAATATGAATTCGGGCCATTTGCGCCGGAAACGTATAAATGGCCTTATCCTTATTATTACCGCAGCGAGGGGCTGAAGGATAAAGACCATGATAATGCCCTGCTTAAGAGATTCGAAACGTTTTTTCTGAGCGAGGTGCCGCCTGAAGAAATCGCTGCTGTCATTATGGAACCTGTTCAGGGTGAAGGTGGTTTTGTCATGCCGTCGTCCCATTTTGTAAAAGGTGTTAAAGAGCTTTGTGAAAAACATGGAATCCTTTTTATCGCTGATGAGGTACAGACAGGATTTGGCAGGACAGGCAAAATGTTTGCCATGGAGCATTATGATGTTGTGCCGGATCTTATGACCATGTCTAAATCGATCGGTGCCGGATTGCCGATCAGTGCTGTAACTGGAAGGGCAGATATAATGGATTCACCGAATATTGGTGAAATCGGCGGAACTTATGGAGGCAGTCCGCTAGGCTGTGCGGCTGCATTAGAAGTGATATGGACAATTGAGGAAGAAGGATTACTAGAAAGAGCAAATGAAATCGGAAGTCTTTTCACTGAAAAATTTTCTGATTTTCCTTTAAAATATAAGCAAGTGGGTGAAGTACGTTCTTTAGGAGCAATGTGTGCCATTGAATTTGTTAAAGATCAGGAAACAAAGGAACCTAATAAAGAAATTGTTCAGGAAATCCTGTCAAAAGCACACAAGCGCGGCCTCATCATAATGAGCGCCGGCTTATATGGCAATATTATTCGTTTGCTCAGTCCGCTTGTTACAACCAATGAACAGCTCAATGAAGGATTTTCCGTACTGGAAGAAGTAATAGGCGAATGCTGCACATAAGGAGGAATTCCAGTGAAACAACATTTATGGATCAGCGGAAATTTCAAGGAAACAGAGAATTACAAAGCATTAAAAAGCCCCTATAGCGGGGAGGTTATTGCAGAAGTCGCCATGGCAGCTCCTTCCGATGTGAAGTCAGCAATTGATGCGGCAGAACAATCCAGAAAAATAATGGCTGATATGCCTGCCCATAAACGGGCGGAAATACTGGAAAATGTGGTCGCCATCATGAAGGAGGAAAAGAGGAGTGCGCAAAGATTATTGCGCACGAAGCTTCAAAGCCGATAAAGGCTGCCAGAGGAGAAGTTGACCGCACCATCATGACATATACCTTCGCTGCCCAGGAAGCGCGCAGACTTTATGGAGAAACAATCCCAATGGATGCCGCTCCGGGAGGCGAAGGCCGGGTCTCCTATACAGTACGGGAGCCTCTCGGGATTATTGGAGCCATCACGCCATTCAATTTTCCAATGAACCTGGTTGCGCATAAAGTGGGACCGGCTATTGCTGCCGGCAATACGGTTGTTTTAAAGCCTGCATCTCAAACGCCAATGTCGGCATACAAAGTTGCTGATATTTTTCACAGAGCAGGACTTCCTGCCGGAGCCCTGAATGTGGTAACCGGTAGTGGCGGAACCGTCGGAGATGTACTGGTTGCCGACGGACGCATATCGATGATTACTTTTACAGGCAGCCCGGAAGTAGGCAGGCAGATCCGCGAACATGCAGGCCTGAAGAGAGTAACGCTTGAATTGGGGTCCAATTCGGCAGTTGTTGTGGATGAGAATGCAGACGTGGAGAAAATTGTCCCGCGTATTGTGGTCGGGGCTTTTGCCTTCCAGGGTCAGGTGTGTATTTCCGTCCAGCGAATCTATGTACATGTATCTCTGTACCAGACATTTGCCGAGCGTTTTGTTGAGGAAGCCAAAAAGCTGAAAATCGGCGATCCGCTTAATGAGGATACGGATATTTCAGCGATGATCTCCAGGAGTGACACTGAACGCGCAGAGACCTGGATCAAGAGTGCCGTAGAAAGCGGAGCGGAGCTTGCGCTTGGCGGGAATGCAACAGATAATACGTTGTATCCGACCGTCTTGCTGAATGTTGATAAGAATGAAAAAATTTCTTGTGAGGAAGCATTTGCACCAGTTGTTCATATTAATTCATACAGCAGCTTTGATGAGGCGCTGGCACTTGTGAATGATTCAGACTTTGGCCTTCAGGCCGGTGTTTTCACCAATGATGTGAACAAAGCCTTCAAAGCAGCAAAAGAGCTTCATGTCGGCGGGGTAATGGTGAACGATTTCCCGACCTTCCGTGTAGACCACATGCCATATGGCGGTGTGAAAATGAGCGGTATGGGACGTGAAGGAATCAAATATGCTGTTGAAGAAATGACAGAGATGAAGCTGATCAGCTTTAAAATTGACTAAGATGAAAAGGAAGAATACTTAGCCGATAATATTGCTGTTTTGGCCGTTATTCTTTATGGTTTCATAATGCCTGGCCCTTTGGCCGGGCAGTTTTATTAATAGAAGGGGGTCTTAGCAATGAATAATACAGCTTCTGTAAAAACACTAAAAAAAGAAGACTTTGTAGCCGAATTCTATCTTGATCCATTCAATAAACGATTAAGGATCGACGATTATGCAGGTGAATTGGCAGGTGCCGTCCATGAAGCAGAGAAAACAGCAAAAGAACACAAATGTGAGAAATTAATTTTCAGGGGAAGAGTTGAAAATTATTTAGATCTTCTTTCGATGGGTTTTCAGTGCGAGGCTGTTATTGACGGGTATTTCCACGGTTCTGATCAATACTTTTTCTGCAAGTATTTTTCAGATGAAAGAAGAACTAATGGGCACTGGATCTCTGAAGACAGCATTGTTAAAAATGTGACCGCCCTTGATAGAAACCCGGATGTCATTATGCCTCCTTCTGAATATCAGCTTATAAAAATAACGGAGCAGGATGCTGAAAAAATGGCTGAACTATACCGTGAAGTTTTTAAGATTTATCCAACACCTCTCCATGATCCCTCATATATAAAAAAAACAATCCGGGAGGGCACCATTTATTACGCTTTTCAGTATAAAGATGACCTAGTCAGTGCTGCTTCAGCGGAGATCAATCTTTTTTATAAAAACGCAGAACTGACAGATTGTGCGACACTCCCATCCCACCGTAAACATGGTTTAATGAAAATACTCCTCGAAAAATTGGAAAAAGATCTAAAATCGCAGGGTGTATTCTGTGCCTACTCCATCGCCAGAGCGCTGTCATTCGGTATGAACGCCGTTCTGCATCAGCTTGGCTATTCCTATCGGGGCCGTCTTCTTAACAACTGCTATATTTTCGATAAACTTGAGAATATGAATGTCTGGGTAAGGAATTTGGCCCATTCGGATTAACGGATCCTCAAAAAGAAGTGCCGAATTTTCGGCATCATCCTGACAGGTTTTCGGCACCCTGTCATATACATAAGCAGGGGGGATTTAATGATTGAAACTCAAAGTATTTCTAAAGAAGTTCTGGCCGCCATATTAAAAGGCATTGATGAAGGGATTCATGTAGTGGATTTGAATGGAATGACCATTTTTTATAATGAAATAGCTGCTAGACACGATGGTCTGGAGGTTTCCGAGGTAATCGGAAAACCTGTTCTGAAAGTCTTTCCTTCATTGGATAAAGAGACAAGCACTTTATTAAAGGTTATGAAAACAGAAACACCGATATATAATCAGACTCAGTCCTATGTAAACCTCCATGGTGCACAAATAGAAACCATCAATACCACTCTCCCTATAACTGTTAATGGGAAGGTAGCGGGAGCTGTCGAGATTGCCAAGGATTATTCCAGATTGAAGCTTCTTTCTGAAAGCCTTCTTGATCTGCGCAAAAAAATAAAACAGCCCCTCAAAAAAGCGGCTTCTGCCAATAATGTACAGTATACACTGGATAGCCTTCTCACAATAAATAAGGAAATGAAAAATATTAAAAAGGAAGCCGCTAAACTGGCAAAGTCCGATTCTTCCATTCTTGTGTTTGGGGAAAGCGGGTGCGGAAAGGAGCTCTTTGTTCAGGGGCTTCATCATGCTTCCTCAAGAACTGAAGGCCCATTTATTGCCCAGAACTGTGCAGCAATACCGGAGTCCTTGCTTGAAAGCATACTTTTTGGGACTGCTAAAGGAAGCTACACAGGAGCGGTAGACCGGCCGGGGTTATTTGAATTAGCCGATGGCGGGACACTTTTTCTCGATGAAATACACGCCATGCCGATTGAGCTGCAGGCTAAACTGCTGAGAGTGCTTGAGGATGGCATTGTCCGAAGAGTAGGAAGTCCGAAAAGCTCACAGGTCAATGTACGGGTGATTGCAGCCATGAATATCCATCCAATGGAAGCACTTGAGAAGAACCAAATGAGAAAAGACTTATTTTACCGCTTAAACGTTCTCACTTTTGGTCTCCTGCCTCTTAGGGAGAGAAAGGAAGATATTGAATTTCTTGCCCATCATTTTATTAAGCGATTTAATCACGTGTTAAAAAAAGGACTTTCAGGAATCGGGGATGATGTGCTGGCGTTTTTCAGACAATACCATTGGCCCGGTAACGTCAGGGAATTAAAGCATACAATCGAGTACATGATGAATGTCTGTGAAGGAGACTTTCTAAAAGCTGAGGATTTGCCAGTTATATTGAAACAGCAGCTTCAAAAGAATAAACAGGATTTTTCACTGAAAGTCCAGCCATTAAAAGCGAGTATGCAAAAGCAGGAAAAAGCTTTAATCGAAAAAGCTCTTCAAGAAACAAACGGAAATATAAAAAAAGCCGCAAAGCTATTGGAGGTGCCCCGTCAGACACTGCAATATAAATTGGCCAAGTATAATATTGAAATGAATAACAGAGTCCTGGAAAAAAGTGCCGAGTAATCGGCACTTTTTTGTTTTATCGGAAATGAAAGTATCCCTTAACTTGCAAATAATCGCCAATTCTGAAGGGGTTTCATATGATAGTACGAAATATTCTGAATTGGCATGAAACTTGCAATATGTATTTAATAGAAATTCATATAGGGGGAATAGAGATGAAGAACTTTTTATATAAACCGGATCGGCATTGGAAAGATATTGAGCTATGGAAAGACGTCACAGAAGAACAATGGAATGATTGGCTCTGGCAGCTGACGAACACCATTCGGACAGTTGATGATTTGAAAAAGGTGATTAATCTTACACCAGAAGAGGAGGAAGGAGTCAGGATTTCTGCAAAGACCATCCCTTTAAATATTACACCTTATTATGCTTCACTAATGAATCCGGATGACCCCCGGTGTCCGGTGAGGATGCAATCCGTCCCTATTTCAAATGAAATCTATAAAACTAAATATGATCTTGAAGATCCGCTGCATGAGGACGAAGACTCCCCAGTTCCGGGGTTAACACACCGCTACCCTGACCGGGTCTTATTTTTGGTAACAAATCAATGTTCAATGTATTGCCGTTATTGTACAAGAAGAAGATTTTCCGGACAAATCGGCATGGGTGTACCGAAAAAACAGCTGGATGCGGCGATCAGCTATATCAGGAGTGCTCCTCAGGTTCGAGATGTTCTCATTTCCGGTGGAGACGGACTTTTGATCAATGACAATATACTTGAATACATTCTGAAAAATTTACGTGAAATCGATCATGTTGAAATCATCAGAATCGGCACGAGAGCTCCAGTTGTATTTCCCCAGCGGATCACCGAGAATTTATGCAATATCCTGAAAAAGTATCATCCGGTGTGGCTAAATACACATTTTAACACTTCCATTGAAATTACCGAGGATTCTAAGCGAGCATGTGAGATGCTGGCAAATGCCGGTGTGCCTGTGGGGAATCAATCCGTCATTTTGGCAGGCATAAACGACAGCGTTCCTATTATGAAAAGACTAATGCATGACCTTGTTAAAATCCGGGTTCGTCCTTATTACATTTATCAATGTGATCTTTCTGAAGGCATTGGCCATTTCCGCGCTCCGGTTTCGAAGGGGCTTGAAATTATTGAAGGGTTGAGGGGACATACATCGGGTTATGCTGTTCCGACTTTTGTGGTCGATGCGCCTGGCGGAGGCGGGAAGATTTCACTGCAGCCGAATTATTTGATCTCGCAAAGTGCTGACAAAGTGGTCCTCCGCAATTTCGAAGGTGTAATCACCACGTATCCTGAGCCTGAAAACTATGTCCCAGGCCGTGCAGAAGGCTACTTTAAAGAAATTTATCCTGATATGGATGAGAAAAAATCAAATGTGGGCATTGCCGCGCTAATGAATGACCAGCAGTTCAACCTGGTGCCAGAAGGCCTGGCAAGGCTGGATCGCCGCGACAAATATGACAGCGATCCAGAGCACATTTCTTTGAAAGATAAGCGGGGCAAACGGGATGAATTAAAGGAAAAGAAATTCAATGCCCAGCAGACAAAGCAGAGCCCTGCAGCAGAAGCGGGCTCACAAGCTGCGGCTGCCAAGGAATAGGAGGACAGGAATGGGAAGTAAATGTGCATGGTGTGAAAGCCAAAATATTAATGAAAGCAGCGAAACAGTTTATTGGGAGCTTCCTGATGGAACAAGGGCCATCCAAATAAATGAGACACCTTCCATTGCCTGCAGGGATTGTGATATGGTTTACCAGTCAGATGAGCTTGTTAAGACGATTGAGGACCAGCTATTTTTAATTGATGTGAAGAAGATCGGAAAAGAAATAAATTACGAAAAATTGATGGAGCAGCCAAGGCTGCTGAAAAGAAACTATTTTGATTTTTCTTCCTATGATAAGTAAGGAAAAGGGCAGCCCGCAGATATGAGGGCTGTTTTTAATGTGTATAAGTAGACGAGCTTGGCACAGTTCGATTATAGTAGAAAATAAATTAATGAACGACTGAATAAAAAGGAAGGCGTTAATATGTCAAAAACTTTCTATCACTTTTTAATGAAATACAGGCATCCAGCACCAAAAGACAACATCAGCCGTTTTGCCAATAACGCATATGAAGACCACAGCTTTCCAAAAACGTCATATGATTACGAAGAAATTAGTTCCTATCTGGAGTTGAACGGTTCATACATGGAAAGCATGTCTGTATTTGATGAAGCCTGGCAATTGTATGTCCTTATTGAAAGCTGAATGAACATTTTGAAACACTCCTGCTCTGGAGTGTTTTTTTATTTTGCTGTTTTCTTAAAGTCTGTTGTATTTAATATTTTAGTCTAATTTACTGAGTTGATCTTCGCTGTGGACACTTGATCCTCGAAAATGCTGACGCATTTCCTTCGTGCGGTGTTCATTCGAGGAAGTTTATTCAATGTCCTGCGGGAGGAGAGGGAGCGGGAGACCCCGCAGGCGAAGCCGAGGAGGCTCCCGTTCTTCCCGCGGAAAGCAAGTAACCGTAGCGGAAAGCAACGGGCTGAATATAAATACTAAATTCATCTTTATTTTGAAAAAGGCTTTTGATTGATTGTGATGAACGTACGGACGATTTACATAAAAAGTGCATATACTATTGTATTCACTACTCACGACTCAGTCATTGAGAGGATGGAGGAAATGAGCAAAAAGAAAAAACCCAAGTACAAAATCGGTGATACAGTCGTGATCACTATTTATGGTACAGTCGGAAAAGTAACAGATGTAAAGTGGCTAGATGATATGTACGTCTATGAAGTCAATAAAAGTGAAGGTCTATATATGGAATCCAGCCTTCAAATGCTGTCTGAGTATGAAGGTGAGATTATGGAAAAGGAGCATATTGACATCGAATATAAATACTTTTTTGGCGACCTGGTCCATGTTAAGGGGTATGGTTCGGATCTTTTCAAAATCGTAGGCTTCAGGACGGAAATTTGGAGATACAAAGAAGATGCATGGGAAGATGTTATTTATGAGCTTTCAAGGATTAATGACGGGGAATGGCTGGAAGCTGGGGAAGAAGAGCTGACACTCGTTGCGGATGCTGAAAGTGCTGATGCATTTATTCAAAAGCTGGGGCTCCTCTATATGATCAATAAAAAAGAAAAGCTTCCTGAATTAAGGGAAACGGCACATTCATTTCGAAAGGCAGAAAAGGAATTGCTGGATGGGATAAAAGAAAGAAAAGTGCTGATTGATGGCTTGCTTGATATATACAATGATTATCGTATTCTTTATGAAATGTTTCAGGATGATGAGTATAAGCATATCATGCGGGTTATACTCAGAAAGCTGAAGCATATTGCCAACAATGATGATAAGAGCACTGTGTAAAAAGAAGTCACTGAAGTTCCAGCGCTTTTTAGAGCCAGGTGACCAGGAGATACAGTAAAAATGGGATGCCAAACCATATGACGAGCTTGAACCAGGCATTTAATAGATTGCTATAAAGATTTATTATTGAGCTTTCTTCAAGATTGACATCTTCTTTAATTAGTAGGGCTAGTCTGGATATACTGGACATGTCGCTGCCTCCTCAATTTCTGTATAATATGGATTGCTGTTGGCTGTTTATCCTATATGTATGTCCTGACTGAAGAAAAATGCATTGAAAATAAAATAAAGAATATGGCTTGTTCTGCATGAATCCAGGGAGTACTTCATACATTCTGTACAAAGGGGGCGTTGCTGTGAAGGAAATAGAAGTCGTAATAGATACAGAAGAAATTGCTGAGTTTTTCTTTCATGAGCTGGCAAAAAGGGGATATGTGCCTACTGAAGGAGAATTGGATGAACTTGCAGATATCACGTTTGAATACCTGCTGCAAAAGTGCATCATTGACGAAGAAGTTGAAGATGACTGATATAGAAAAATGACGAGGAAAGGTGCTCGTCATTTTTTTGCGGAGCAGCAGGAACATCTTACACATACATATTTCTAAACACCCATTTTATGTGGGTACGCAGGGAACGCAGCATTTCCGAAAAAAATATGTGCTGCCACCACAGAAAGTGAAACCTTCTTGTTAATAAGCACGTATATCTAAGTGAAATAAGTGCTTTGCTTTATATATGGCAGTAAAAATAAAAAAGGAAACAGGGAGAGAAGCATATGTCATTTTTTAATAAGGTTTTGGCAAGTGTGGGAATTGGATCAGCAAAAGTGGATACGAAACTTGAAAAGGATTCAGCGGTTCCGGGAGAAGCCCTCAGAGGCGTGGTTGAGATTACAGGGGGCAGCACCGAACAGAAAATTGATGATATTTACCTTTCATTGAATACTACTTATATAAAAGAATCAGATGATAAAAAATATACAGTCTCCGGTCTGATTGACCGTTTCAGGCTTGCTCAATCCTTTACCCTGGCAGCCAATGAACGAAAGGAAATTCCTTTTACCTTTAACCTTCCAGCTGACACACCTTTGTCTATTGGCAAAACGAAAATATGGGTGACGACAGGACTGGATATAAAAACGCGGTGGATCCTGCAGATAAGGATTATATTCGTGTTGCTGCTACCCCGCTGATGGATTCTGTATTGAACGCTGTTTCAAGTATGGGATTCCGTTTGAGGGAAGCTGAGTGTGAACAGGCTCCGCACCGCCTTCGCAGAAGGCTTCCGTTTATCCAGGAGTTTGAATTTGTTCCAGTCTCCGGCCCTTTCAGAGGAAAACTTGATGAACTGGAAGTGGTCTTTTTTCCACTGTCAAACGGAGAGACCGAGGTTATGATGCAAGTAGACCGTAAAGCGAGAGGGATTGGCGGATTCCTGGCAGAAGCATTAGAAATGGATGAAACATTTGTCCGTTTCACTGTTACAAATGCAGATATTCCTTATATGCAGCAAAAGCTTCAGTCGGTCATTGCAAAATATGCTTAATTCATTAAGAAAACGATGGGTGATGCCCATCGTTTTTTTGATTTGGCTGCAGCAGTGGAATGCTTTGGCTGTTATGCCAGAAGTGTTCTAATTAAATCCTGTCCTTTTAAAAAGGGGGTAATGAGCACGTACATGATTGAATCCGGGATTCTCTTCTCATCATCGGAAATTATGCCATGAACACCAAGCCTCTGCATGTCTGCAAATTGGTATTGTTTGCTGATGGTCCACGAATAGATCTCATAACCGAATATTTCAGCTTGATTAATGAAGGACTTGGAAAGCAGGAGATGGTGAACAGATAGAAAAGAGGCAAAATCGCGGTAGGATGCCAAATGAAACAAGTCCAGGTGTTTACTCAGCAGCAGGCCGGCAGGGATCTGGGGAGCCAGCTTGTGAAACTTTTTCATTTCATTAATATGAAAAGATTGGACTTTTATCTGGCTGTCGGATTTGTAAGAGTTTAATACGTCTGCGAGAATTTCTGTCATGCCAGGCTGGTTTTCAGGTGATTTCATCTCAATTATCATTCCTATTTTTCCGCTGGCCTGTTTTAAAACTTCAGTCAATGTAGGGATTTTTTCACCGGCATACGCGGGAGAAAACCATGAGCCTGCATCCAGTTTTTTTAAGTCTTTAACCGTTAATTCCTCAATTAACCCCTCACCGTCGGTAGTTCGCAAAACATTCGCATCATGAATAACAACCAGCTGTTTATCCTTGCTCAGCCTTACATCTAACTCGATATAGTCAAAACCCATTTCTATAGCTTTTTCAAACGATGCAAGCGTGTTTTCGGGTGCAAGTGCCGATGCGCCTCTGTGTGCGATGGACTTAAATGGCATGAGAGGCTGAAAAAAATAAGAAATAGTCATTAATAACATTCCAATTAAGATTGAAAATAAAACAAGCTTTTTAGAGCTCCGCAATTACATCACCTCCATATATGACTTTTATACATAATATGCAGAATGAACATTTTTGAAAGCGTTTTCTTTACGGAAAAAACCGTGAATCGACAAAAATAGTATTTTTTTGATGGAGGAAACGACAAGAAAAATGGCTAATTATACAGTAATAAATTATTGTTCACGTAATGCTGAAATAAGAGGGGGATGCCATATGCTGAAGGAATTAACAAGAATCAGAAGAAGAGAGTATGATGTTACGATCTTTCAAACACCTGAATTCAGGGGCAAAAAAGGCTTTCAGCAAGTATATCGCCTAAATGTCGAAGCTTTGACTCATGATGAATGCCTTGAATCAGTTTTTAGCAAGTTTAATGTGCATGACCGGATCCCTGGAGATTTTGATGGCCGGTTTATTTCCACAGGAGATATACTCTATATTGATGAAGGCAGAAGAGGGCAATTTTATTATCAGCTGAAGCCGGGCGGCTGGGAAGAAGTAAACCGGATACATATTAGATAAATAAGAAAACAGGAGGGCATAATAGCTCTCCTGTTTATTTTTATTAAATAGTTTATTCTGTTATGTTAGATCCCGGACTGTTTTTGCGTTTGTTGGCTGTGAATTCCTTGCCATGAGCTTCCTGCTCTGCAACAATGGCTTCAGCAGGAATATGATTATTTTTCTTGGGTGAATTTATACGGTTGCGGTGCTTTTTGCCCATATTAAGTCCCTCCGGTTATCGATTGCTTTTTGTTTTGACTGTTTTTGATGTATTAGGCTCAGTATTAGCCCTCGAAGATGGATTTGTCTCATTGGCATGCTGGACTGCCTGTCTGAGTTTTTTGCTCATTCCTTTTTGCGGCATGATTACAACCTCCTTTGGAAAAGCTAAAATTAGCTTTCCCGCACAGGCAAAAAACATGCCCTGTCTTATTTGTTTCTAACTGGTGTCACATATGGTATAGTGTGACTTGGAAGCATTTACATCAGCTTCAGAATTAAGTTGGAGGTTAGATTAATGAGCGTACATATTGGTGCTAAAGAAAATGAAATTGCGGAAACGGTCCTGCTTCCTGGAGATCCTTTGCGTGCAAAATATATTGCAGAAACATTTTTAGAAAATGCGGAGTGCTATAATGAAGTCCGCAACATGTTTGGCTACACAGGAACGTATAAAGGGAAGCGCATATCAGTGCAGGGTACAGGCATGGGTGTTCCATCCATTTCCATCTATATCAATGAACTGATGCAAAGCTATAATGTCCAAAACCTGATTAGAGTAGGAACGTGTGGTGCGATTCAGAAAGATGTAAAGGTTCGCGATGTAATCCTTGCGATGAGCTCTTCTACAGATTCCCAAATGAACAGGCTCACTTTCGGAGGGGTTGACTTTGCGCCGACAGCCAATTTTGATCTATTGAAAAAAGCTTATGATGCAGGTGTGGAAAAAGGATTAAACCTTAAAGTCGGAAATGTCTTCACAGCAGACATGTTCTATAATGACAATTCGGAACTTGAAAAATGGGCAAAGTATCAGATCCTGGCAATTGAGATGGAAACGGCTGCTCTATATACGCTTGCTGCGAAGTTTGACCGCAAAGCACTATCTGTTCTAACAGTCAGTGATCACATCCTGACAGGTGAAGAAACGACTGCTGAAGAGAGACAAACCACCTTCAATGAAATGATTGAAGTGGCACTTGAGGCTGCTATTAAGGAATAATATAGAATGAAACTGGTTCACCTGAGCCAGTTTTATTTTTTTGATGAGTGTGTGTTTGAAATCAATAAAAAGGATATTTTGTGCCGTTTGTCCTGTTTTTAATACGATTATGGACTAGTTGACGTGTAGTGTTAAAATAGTAATGTTGCAAAGAAATAAAAAGACAGGTGAGTTTGAATGAAGAAGATCTTAATTATGGCAGGGACCCTGAGTCTCCTGCTTTCCGGCTGCAGCCAGCTTGATCCGTATTTGGATAAAGCAAAGCCGCTTATTGAAAAGATTCCGTTCCTTGGGGAAGAGAAAAGCGTTGATGAACCCCCTAAGGAAGATGAATCACTAAATAAAGAAGAAAACAGTGCCGGAGAAGCAGGCAATGAAGACAAAGAAGACATTCAAAAGGATCCCCTATCATTGGAAGCTGCATATTTTAATGATATAAAAGCTGTGGATGGCAGAAATATTATCCAGAACCCTGATAATGTGATGGTCCTGGTGAATAAACAATTCAGCCTTCCGGATGGCTATGAGCCCCCCAAGCTAATGATTCCGGATGTCGCATTTTCTTATGGGAAGTTAGATTTGGAAAAAAGCTATATGCGAAAGGATGCTGCTGAAGAGCTGGAGAAGCTGTTTGCAGGTGCACTGAATGAAGGTGTGGAATTATTTGCTGTATCCGGTTATCGCTCATTTACACGGCAATCGGAAGTTTTTGATGCAGAAGTAAATAGAGTTGGTAAAGAAAAAGCGGTCCAGGCTGTGGCGATTCCCGGAAGCAGTGAACATCAGACAGGACTTACCATGGATATTTCGAGCAGAAGTGCAGGCCTTGAGCTTTCTGAAAAATTCGGGGAAACAAAGGAAGGAAAGTGGCTTGCTGAAAATGCACACCGCTATGGTTTTATTCTCCGCTATCCAAAAGGAAAAGAAACCATAACGGGTTATAAATATGAACCTTGGCACTTCCGTTATGTAGGCCTTGAAGCTGCGAAAGTCATTTATGAAAAGAAATGGACTTTGGAAGAGTACTTTGATATTGTTAAAAAAATCTAAGAGGCCCAAAAGGCCTCTTTTATTTGTTTTTCTGCTTCAGACTGCTTTTTCCTGATTGGAAATAGAAAATAACCGCTAAAATGAAGGGAACAGCGGGAAGGCCTGATAGAAAGCGGAGCACATTTTCTGCCCCTGTTAGGGAATAACCCAATGGCAGCAGAAGAAAGAAGCTTATTAATGCAAATTTCCATGACTGATTCATGATTCCGGCAATTAGGCTGATTAGGGAAAGTGCAAAGCTTATCCATAATATTGCGGTTAACATCATAAATTCACCCCTTAAGAAAGTGCTGGAAGCTGAGGGCTGGAAGCTGAAAAGGTTTGATAGAGGGTTTTAAAATGGCTTTATAATAAAATATGTTTATATCGGTAAAACATTAATCTTTTATTTTCCTGATGTAATTGCCGCTTTAATTCAAATGAAATATGGCCTGGCCGGCTGTCTGTTCACCTGATGTTTATAAACCTCCTTTAATGAGGTAATTATAAAGTAAGGTTACTGTAAAAAGGAGGCACATGCTTTGGAAAAAGTTTCGTTTAAAGTTGCAGGCATGACCTGCGGACATTGTGAAGAGGCAGTCAAAAATGCCATTCTCTCCATCGATGGTGTGGCAAGCATCTCGATTGCCTTTCATGATGAACATGCAGAAATCGTCTATGACCCTGAAAAAACTGATAAGAAACATTTGATAAAAGTGATAGAAGACCAGGGCTATGGGGTAGCCTGATATAAGAAAGAGCGCCATGCATATTTTGCTGGCGCTCTTTTAATCGCTGCACACATTTTTCTTTGTTATTTATTCGATAAATGTTATTCTAATCATTAAGGATTGTACATAGTTATTTTACGGTGACGAAAGTGGTGAAAAGTTTGCAAAATGAAGATTTAAACAAAGAAACTTCTGAAACACCAGATAATAACCATTCAGGTTTTATCCGCATGAAAAAGTTTCATTTTGTAATGCTGCTGTTTTTTATTGTGTTCCTTTCCGCTGGAATTACTACCTTTGCACTGGCCTTTGGAGATGAAAAGGCAGTAGATGTGGGATCAAGCGAAAGAAGGGAATTTGATAAGCTGTATACAGCTTATGATACCCTGAAAGCAAACTATTTCCAGGAAGTGGATCAAAGTAACCTTATAAATGGCGCTATTAACGGTATGCTTGAAGCGCTGGATGATCCATACTCGGATTATATGAATGAAGAAGAAGCCGAAAACTTTCACCAAAGTATTTCGTCTTCTTTTGAAGGAATCGGAGCTGAAATCCAGGAACAGGAAGGCTACATAGTCATTGTATCCCCATTGAAGGGTTCACCTGCTGAAAAAGCAGGGCTTAGGCCAAATGACAAGGTTCTCTCCGTTGATGGAAAAAGCCTTCAGGGTATGAGCTCTACTGAGGCTGTTATGCTGATCAGAGGCGAAAAAGGGACTAAAGTGGAACTTGCAGTTCAGCGTCCCGGTACAGATGAGCCAATGAATATTTCCATTACACGTGATACGATTCCGCTTGAAACTGTCTATGGGGAAATGATGGAAGATGGTATTGCAAAAGTACAGATTACAACATTCTCGGAAAATACTTCTAAAGAATTGGTGGAAACTTTGAATGAACTGCAGAAGCAGGGCATGAAAGGATTAATCCTTGATCTTCGCCAGAATCCAGGCGGCCTTCTGGATCAGGCAGTGGAAATCTCCAGCCTGTTTGTCCCGGATGGCGAGATATTATTCCAAATTGAAGACCGCAATGGAAACAGAGAAGAAGTAAAATCAAAGAGAGAAGAAAACCCGAATATACCTTTAGTCGTTGTGATTGATAAAGGAAGTGCCAGTGCATCAGAAATTCTGGCTGCGGCAGTACACGAGTCCGCAGATGTGCCGCTTGTAGGTGAAAAATCGTTTGGGAAAGGCACCGTCCAGCGTGCACAGGACTTCTCCGATGGGTCAAACATGAAATTCACGACTGAAAAATGGCTGACACCGGAGGGAAATTGGATTCATAAAAAAGGGATTACACCTGACCACAAAGTGGCCTTGCCGGAATATGCTTCGCTGCCATTTATTAATCCAGACACTGAATTAAAGCTTTCTGCTTCTTCAGCTCAGGTTAAAGCAGCTCAAGCTATGCTGAAAGCTCTGGGATATAATCCTGGAAGAGAAGACGGTTTCTTCGATGAAAAAACCGAAGCAGCTGTCAAGGAATTCCAGGCTGCTGAAAAGCTTGATCAAAATGGAGTATTATCAGGGCAGTCTACTCTTAGGCTGATGGAAAAACTCCGTGAAAAAATCGACCACAATGATACGCAAATTCAAAAAGCAGCTGAAGTGCTGAAAAAACAAATAGGATCATAATCTAAAGCTCTCCGATTCGGAGAGCTTTTTTCGTCATTTTTCAAGCGAGATGATTCCTTCCTCAAGCGAGTAGAGGCAGGTGTGGAAAGTTCAAGTGCTGTTCCAGAAAATGGGTATAGAAAGCGTTTCTCTTTCCCACAATGGTAGTAAACTTAACTATAAAGCAGCGCAGGGGTGATTTGCTTGAAAAAAATTATGATTCTATTTGCAGTGGCTGCAGCTATACTATCCGGCTGCACGTCCTTTCAGCAGAAAGATAACAATAATGCAGGGCAGGTAACGGAGGTCGGCGAGTCCGAAAAGGAGAATAAAGAGCCATCAGCGACTGTAAGTGAAACGAAAAACTTTTTGCTTATTGGTGTCGACAGCAGAGGGGAAGAGGATTCACGTTCGGATGCCATTGTGCTGGCCAGCTATGAACCTTCCGGGGATTCCATTAAATTGGTCTCTCTTATGAGGGACAGCTATGTAAAAATACGGGATTACCAATATATGTACAGCAAGTTGAATCATGCTTATTATATAGGCGGCAAGGATTTATTGAAGGATACAATAGAACAAAACTTCGGAGTCCAAATCGATCATACAGCAATTATTGATTTTAAGGGATTTACTGCGATGCTTGATGCGATTGCTCCGGGCGGTATTGAAGCAGAAGTCAGTGCCGCCATGATTGAAGATATGGGATTGGATCTGGAGCCGGGAAAGCAAAAGCTTAAGGGAAGCGACATTTTATCATATGTCAGATTTCGCCATGACGGACAAAGTGATTTCGGGAGAGTGGACCGGCAGCAGGAAATTTTAATTGGGCTTAAAGATGAAGTGATGAACCAATTCTCATCACCTGCCGGTTTAGCAAGGTTTCCGGAAGTAATCAGCCAGGCAATGAAATACGTTGAAACCGACTTAAAGATTGAAGAAGCATTATCACTCGGTGTGAAGTTTTTAATGAATCCTGTCACTGACATTGAAACACTTAGGGTACCTGTTGAAGATAGTTATGAGAATAAAACATATGAACATGCCGGTTCGGTTCTCCAGCTTGATTTTGAAGAAAATGCAGAAGCGCTTAAGCAGTTTTTGGATGCTGAAAAGAAATAGCGGGAATTAGAAAGGCGCTTTTAAAAGTAAATGAGGGGCCCGCAGGCTCCTCATTTACTTTTTCTGCAGACTGCAATCCCAAAAGGGTAGTGTTTGCCTTCTCTTTTCGGTTCAATGAGAACACTTCGCTGATAATAAAATTCCGTCTCTCCGTAAGACTTGAACAGTTCAATAAATTCATCTTCAGTCAGCTGGTGAAAATGGAAGGGCTCATTTGTTGGCTTCCCCCGCCCGGCGCCGAAGGGTGTGGATAAAATGAGAGTCCCGCCCGGCTTTAGCATCTTAAAAAGACTGTTAAGGAATATTTCTTCTGATGGCAGGTGTTCAAGCGTTTCAAAGCTCGTTATCACATCAAAGAATCCTAATTGTTCTGGGAGGGAATCATCTTCCGCATTGGCTTTAATATATTGCACGAGAGGGTGATAATGATGCTGTCTGGCATATTTCAGTGTATCGTCATCAATGTCCACTGCTACAATTTCACTAATTTCTTTTTTCTTGGCTTTTGCCATGATTTTTGAACCGTACCCCGTACCGCAGGCAATATCAAGCACTCTTCCTTTAGCGTAATAAAGAGAAAAATAGTAACGTGCCAAATGTTCCAGAAGCATTCCGTTAGTAACCGGCATTTCCTCCAGTATGATTCTTTCTCCAGTATTATCGAGCATTTTTCTCCACCATCCTTAATAGAAATTATAGCAAATATGTCTTATGGTTTGTATGGACTGGTAAAATCATATACAATGGGTCATTAGACAGGATAGCTATAAAGAGGTGATCCTTTGAAGCAGGTAGTAAAGCTTAATGAAGAGACCCGCAGGCAAATATCAGATATTGAAAAAAAATGTGAAAAGCTTGCAGAAGAACTTCTTAATAAGTATAAAACAGACTTTCAAACTGAAGAGGAAAATCTGGCAGTGGACCTGGTCAGAACGATAAAGGGCCGGCATGCTTCAGAAAACGATGTGTTTGAAAATGATTATGAATCCATTCTGGAACTGGGAATTGAGACGGAGGATGAATTTTTTCCGAATGCTTATATTCCCATCTGGAAATGCAAACAGGAAATGTTTCATCCCGTTGGGTATTTAACCAATCTGGATATTGATTTAATAGAGAAGAAAATGATGCTTATGATTGAAGAAATGCTGGCAGATGGTGTAGAAAGGGAAAAGTATGAATAAAACAGAAATATATATACTATCAGGTTTTCTTGGGAGCGGGAAAACGACGCTGCTAAAGCAGCTGCTCCAGGATGAAAAAAAGCAAGGCAGAAAAGTGGCAGTCATGATGAACGAGCTTGGGAAAGTTTCAATTGATTCGGACGCAGTTGATGATGGGGTTCCTTTAAAAGAGCTGCTTGACGGCTGTATATGCTGTACCATTTCAGATAAGCTTGAGGCCCAGCTTCAGGAATTATTGATGGTTGAAAAGCCGGAAGCGATCTATATTGAAACTACAGGTGCTGCTCATCCCATTGAAGTTCTGGATAGCATTCTTTCCCCACTCTTTGCAGACAGGATGCAGGTAAAAGGCATTATTTCTGTTGTTGACAGTCCAAGATGGCTTAATCGAAATATGTTAAGCCCTCAGGTGCAGCAGCTTTTAATTGAGCAGGTAAGGCATGCAGACTTAATAATTTTGAATAAAGCAGATGAACTTTCCGAGGCGGAACAAGCGCGGCTTACAATGGAGATTCAGGGTCTGAACAGCCAGGCGTTCACCATCTTAACTTCATACTCAAAGATTTCTGTAAAGCAGGTAAGAGGTATGTCCACAGGGAATAAGAGCAAGGCATCCAGGTCACATGTTATTTCTGATTTAAAGCTTAGCACGTTCGTTTATCGGTTTCAAAAAGCTGTCAATCAGACTGATTTTGAGGATTTTCTTAGAGGACTTCCAGACACTGTGTACAGAATAAAAGGGTATATGAAGCTGAATTCTTCAAAGTATCCGTATCTTTTTCAGTTTTCTTATGGAATGCCGCTTTATATGCAGGAAAACATCAATATGCCCCTGAATATGGTGTTTATTGGGGAGAATCTTGATTGGGCAGAAATCGAACAAAGGTTAAAAATTCTGGAAGCAACTAATTAAACAGGATAGTTAAAGAAAATCGCACTCATATGGTGCGATTTTTTTATTGTCTGAATGAATGAAGAAAACCTTTTTTTGGGAAACTCATTATATAATGCCTAACCGAAAAAACCTATAAATGAGTGGAATTTATGAAAACTTTAAACATAATCATGGTATTCATCTTTCTTCTTTTTGCAGGAGGCACACATACTTCTGCAGAAGAAGAGGGGATTAGCTGGCGGATTGAGATGCTGCCATGGGAGAAAGTGAATGGGATATTGCCGAAATACAGTAAATTTACCGTTCTGGATGTTGAAACAGGCAAGAAGTTTAAGGTTCAGCGTCGTGCCGGAAGCCATCATGCAGATGTTCAGCCATTAAATGCTGAAGAAACAAAAATCATGAAAAGCATTTATGGCGGAAAATGGAGCTGGAAGCGGCGCGCCATCATAGTTATTAATGGCAATCAATGGATAGCGGCTTCCATGCATGGTATGCCCCATGGAGGAGGTGCACTGAAAAATAATTTTCCAGGGCACTTTTGCATTCATTTTTTTGGCAGTACTACACATCGGACAAACTTTATGGATTTATCACACAAGCTAATGATTTTGAAAGCGGCAGGAAAGCTTGAAGGATATCTCAATAATGCCAATCCATATGAAGTAATCAGTGCATTCATGGCAGGACTAAAACAGCAGGATTCCAGGATTGTCCAGTCGATTTCCCTCCAGCCTTTAGCATGGAATAAAGTCCTGCCCAGAATTGAGAATGTAAGGCTAAGTGCGATGCCTGTCCTTCCGGCTGAAGATTTGACAGATGAGCTGAGTATGGAAGTGCCGGTGGAAGCAGATTGGTTTATAAAAAACCGCGGCAGACAGCATTTTCGAGGAAGCATAAATCTTGTGCGCTTTTCACAGGCAGATCCATGGAAAGTGGATAATAAAAGGTTCTTAAAGGAAAATAAGTTAGTGAACGAATAAAAGCCTGAGAATAGAATCTCAGGCCTTTATTCATTTTACTGTTTTTCGCCAAATTTGATGAATGTCCGCTCGTCTTCTACAAGTCCGCAAGCCGCACATTGAACCCTTTTATCAGGGCCTTTGTAAGGCATATGGAAGGGGGACAGCTGTTCACTGCTGTATTCTTCCAAAACATTCCCTGTTTGAGGATCCATTTTTATGGATTGAGGCACCTGCTGAATAATATTGAATCGGCTTCTGTTTGTTTTACAGTTTGGGCACCGGTAAGGTGAATTCATAACTCATTCTCCTTTCTCGCATATTAGCTGTATTTTTTGCATTTATAAATTTATTTATGTAAAAATACATCTAAGGAAATATATTTGTTTCCTGTTTTGGAAGGGATGTGGCAAGTTATGAGTCTAGACTATGAAAAGCTTTTGAATGAATACAGGAAGCTATGGAATAACCGGAAACTCGAAGAAGATACTAACGCAGAAAACATTTTGAAGGAAGCCATCTCCAGGGAACTAAGGGACGAAAATTCTCATCCGAGAGTCCGTAAGGCTATCTACGAAAAATTTTACCTTGCGGTTAAGAGAATTTCACATTCAGACCTGGATGATAAATCCAAAGCAGCACTTATCCATATGCATATCCATGAAGCAGAAGGCTTGAAATAGGGAGGTTCAGGCCTCCTTTTTTTAATGGCTTTTTTCTCAAGGTTTTTCGCCACTTTTTATTTATTTGCTGAGTTGATTGGAGCGGAAGGTGCGAGATCCTCGAAAATGCATTCGCATTTTCTTCGTGCGGTGTTTTTTCGGGGAAGTTTATTCAACGTCCTGCGGGAGTAGCGGGACAGGTGAGACCCCGCAGATGCGTAGCGTCGAGGAGGCTCACCGCCTGCCCCGCGGTTCGCTGAGCATCCTGGAGCGGAAATCGACGGACAACATTGTTAGCGAAAACAACATTTTATACGAAAAGAGCCTTTCTATTAATAGGTTTACTGCAGATTTCAAGATCCTTTCACATTTATCTCACAAAATTAATGTAAGATAAAGATAAGATAGTCATGAGGAGAAATCGTATGTCAAAAAAAATGTATAGGCTTTTCTTTTTATGGATCATAGCGGCCTTCCTTACTTCCTGCTCAGAAAAGAAACAGCCTGCAATACCTGAGGATATTAGCTTTGCTGCCACAGTAAATATCAAGGATATGACGATATCTTTTGTCGACCTGAAAAAAAAGGAGCTGGCGGCAGAATGGACTATGGAGAAACCTTATACAGGAGCTTTAATTCTCCCGGATAATGATTCCATCCTTCTTTATGGAAAACAGCTTGAAACAGCTGATCTTTATTCCTTAAAGGAAGGCAAACTGATTGACAGCTGGGAAACAGGAGAAGGAATCGTAAATGGAATCCTGATTGAAACGAATGAAATCGTTTTAGCAGATCAGTATTTAAACAAAATCAGGTTCTTTGATTTAAATGGAGAAGAAGAAACACAGGTCGAATCTGAGATAGATCCGCTTACCCTGCTGGAATCCCGTGAAAAGAATAAGTTATTTGTTCTAAGCTTCAATCATAAAAAAATGGGAATGATCGACCTTGAATCTAAAGAAAAAAGCGGGGAGTTTACGATCCATCCTTCAGCAGCCGGTGCGTGGCTTAATGAGAAAAACGGTGAAATCTGGATTGGCGGACATGGAGAAGGTGTAGAGATTGAACAAAATATCCACGTATATGATGAAGAAACGGGAAAGTTAAAGAAGAAAATTCCAGCCGCTTCGATGCCGATAAATTTTCTGGGACATGAAAATCAAGTATATGTTCTAAGCCATGGATCAAATATGTTATATAAAATTAATGAATCAGGGGAAGAAGCAGCCTCTGTTTCGATTGCGGCAAATCCTTTTGAAATGGCTTTTGCAGAGCATAAGCTATTAGTGGCCGGTTATGACAGCAATGATTTACATATCCTGGAGCCGGAAAGTTTAAAAACGCTTAAAAGTATCAAGGTTGGAGAGGGTCCTTTTAAAATAGTCATTAGGGAGAGTGTGAAATGACATGCTGAATATCCTGATTATAGATGATGAAGCAGATATGAGGCATTTAATTGAAATGTACCTTGGGAATTCCGGATTTGCATGCTTTTCAGCAGAAAGCGGCTTTGAAGCATATGGGATACTTGAAAATAATGTGATGGACTTAGTTATTTTGGATATCATGATGCCTGGGGAGGATGGATTTGAAGTTTGTTCCCGAATAAGGGAAAAATCAAATGTGCCAATTATATTTCTCTCTGCTAAGGGAGAGGAGTGGGATAAAGTGAAAGCCCTGCAGTTAGGAGGGGATGACTATATTGTCAAACCTTTCAGTCCTGGAGAGCTTGTCGCCAGAATCAATGCTGTCCTTCGAAGAACAGGCGGATTAAAAAGTGACATGGATTCTATTCAAATTGGAAAGATCGCAATTGACATGAAGGCGAGAAAAGTTTTAGTTGCGGGAAAGCATGTCACGCTAACCCTAAAAGAATATGAATTGCTTCTGTTTTTTATCGAACATAAAAACCAGGCATTAAGCAGGGAGCAGCTTCTTGAATATATATGGGGCATTGATTATACAGGGAGTTTGAGAACAGTGGATACTCATATAAAAACGTTGAGAATGAAGCTTGGGGTTGGAGATTATATTCAAACAGTCTGGGGAGTTGGCTATAAATTAGAGGTGCCGGATGAATGAAATTCCTGACCAATAGCCTGGCTAAAAAAATGTGGCTGACCGTAACAGCCGCGATTATTATTACGATCTTATATTCCTATTTATTGTCTTACTTATTTTATGAAAAGATCTATGTGGATAATGTCAGGGATTCCCTGCTGACTGAAGGGAGAAGCCTGGCTTCAGAGTACCACGGAGGGGCTTTGACAGAGGATATCAGGAAAAAAATCGATTGGTACAATTCAAAATCCGAAACAGAGATTTTTATTGTCAGTAATCCCAGAGAGCTTAGTGCCTGTCTGCCTTTTGAAATTGACTATCAGACACTAATTGGCAAATCAGAGCGTGAAGAGCTTCTCAAAGGCATTCCAGTTGAAAAACTGGGCTATGAAAAAAGGTTTGACCGAAAAATTATGGGTGTCATTATTCCGCTGCTTGATGATAATCGGCTTCAAGGCATTATATATTTATATGTTCCCCTCGCGAAGATTTCAGAGATTACCCGGGATTTTGCCTATCTGTGGCTCGCTGCTGCGGCGGTCTTTACTGTTATCAGCATCACTTTAGGCACGATGCTGGTTAAAAAACTGACAAAGCCTTTACTGGATATGAAAGATGCAGCTGAACATGTCTCAAAGGGATACTATGATGTTCATTTAAACATTGATTCAAAGGACGAAATTGGCCAGCTGGCCAATGCCTTCAATTATATGTCCTCCTCTATACGAAAAGAAGACGAAAAGAAAAGGGAATTTCTCGCGAATGTATCTCATGAGTTAAGAACCCCTATCAGCTATGTAAAAGGCTACAGTGAGGCGCTCATTTCCGGAATGGAAAAATCCGAAGAGGACAGAAAAAAATACTTGCAGCTGATACTTAGAGAATCACGAAGGATGGAACGTCTCGTTGGAGATTTACTTGATTTATCCAAACTTGAATCTGACGAATACAAACTCGAAAAAATGCCGCTGCCATTGGCGCAGTTGATAGAGGACGCTATTGAGAAATACAAGCCGGTCCTCCGTGAAAAAAATGTGGATCTGCAATATCGCCTGAATCCTGAAGTAATCATAAACGGTGATGAAGGCAGGATTGAGCAGGTTATCCAAAATATTATGGATAATTCCATCAGATATACAGCAGAAGGCAGAATCAGCATCCGTTTATCTCAAGAGAGAGATCAATGCCTGATTGAAATAGAGGATACAGGAATAGGGATTTCAGAAGAACATTTAAGCAAAATTAAACAAAGGTTTTATAGAGTGAATAAAGGCAGAACAAGATCAGATGGAGGCACAGGGCTTGGTCTGGCAATTGCAGAAAAGCTGGTTAAGCTCCATCAAGGCGAGCTGACTGTGTTCAGTGAATTAAATAAGGGGACGACAGTTAGAATCATGCTGCCGCTGCTTGAAATAAAGTAAATATAGAGGAGATCTACTGATGAAAAAACTAATGTTTATTTGGCTTGCGGTAATGATAATTATTAGCCTCGCTGCCTGCAGCAATAATAATGCAGCCGAAGAAGAGCCGCAATTCCTGGATGTAAAGTTATCGATAAAACCTGAAAAAGCAAAAGCGGGTGAACCGGTTGTTTTTGAAGCAAAGGTTACTTATGGGGAGGAAGAGGTTACTGATGCAGACGAAGTGAAGTTTGAGATCTGGAGAGCAAATGCCGAAGAACACGAAAAAGTACTTGTTGAACATGCTGAAAACGGAATCTATCGTCTGGAGAAAAGCTTTAAAGAAGAAGGTACCTATTATATATATTCACACGTTACGGCGCACAGGATGCATAATATGCCTAAAAAGGAATTTGTTATCGGCAGGCCCAGTCCACCTGAAAATGAATCAGGCAGCCAGGAAGAAAATATGGATGACAATGAGCATGGCAGCCATTAAAAAGCAGCATAGGCTGCTTTTTTGTTTTGAAATCGAGTAATCCTGCAGGAATTTTTCCTCCAGGGGCATATATACCCATTTGAGGGTACATATACCTATCATATTTGTTACATTGGTGTAATAAAAGTAAAAAATAGTATCAGGCTAAAAACCTGTCAATACTGATCTTTTAGTATATAAATGGTACTGGATAAGGAAGCTTCCAATAAAGACAATAAAAGACAGAAAGCTATTTACCCATTTTTAAGTGTTCATAAACCCATTAAGATAAGTATTTATGAAACTTGCAGGCTGATATTTACCAGTTTCTAAGTCTATCGGATAAGCTGGATTCAAGAATTTGTAAAATCTGTCCAAAAATATTACGAAAAACCCTGTGTTATGATTATTGTGCAAGTCACACAGCACCACACAACAAAGAAAACAAACACAGGGAGGATTTATATACATGAATAAAAAAGTTATTTACTCAGTAGCAGCGGCAGCAGCATTATTAGTATCAGCACCAGGAGCTAACCAGGCGGACGCAGCTTCAAATTGTCCTACTCCTGAACAAGCTAAAAAAATTGCAATCTCTCAATCTGGCAACCTAAGCCAGGAACAAATCAATAACATTCTTCAAAAATACCTTAAAGACTACAATATTAATTGGGGAAATGCTCAAGTAAATAAACAGGAAGCTCAGAAGCCTGCAGCTCCAGCTCCAGCAGAGCAGCCTGCAAAAGCACCAGCCAAAACACAAGAAACTGCAAAAGCACCTGCGCAGCAGCCTGCACAGCAGCAAGCACCTGCAGAGCAGACAAAAGAAGCAGCACCTGCTTCTTCTGAAGTAAGTGCTTACGAGAAAAAAGTTCTTGAATTAACGAACCAGGAACGAGCAAAAGCTGGAGTGCCTGCACTTAAATTGGACGAAGAACTAAGCAAAGTAGCTCGTGAAAAATCACGTGATATGCAGTCTAAAGGATACTTTGACCATAACAGCCCAACTTACGGTTCACCATTCGATATGATGAAGCAATTCGGCATCTCATACACTACAGCAGGCGAAAACATTGCTATGGGCCAACAGTCTCCTGAAGAAGTTGTACAAGCTTGGATGAATAGTGAAGGCCACCGTAAAAACATCATGAATGCCAACTTTACACACCTTGGTGTTGGCCATGTTGCTGACGGTAACTACTGGACACAAATGTTCATCGGGAAATAATATTTGAACGAATAAAAGGCAGCCTTTTCAGGCTGTCTTTTTTTTGTAATATTATTCTTTATAGTATGGACTTTCCCACTATGTATGTATTCAACATTCATTGGAACATTAATAATAGCTGTTAAAATTGAAAGACAACAGGTGATTTAAATGGAAATTAGAAAAGGAACCAAAGCCGATTTGAAGGAAATAATGGAAATTATCCAGAAGACGGTCAGCATTATGGAATCTGAGGGGAATGATCAATGGAACCGGACCTATCCCCAAAAGGAAGATTTTTCAGCTGATGTCCAAGCAGGCAGTTTGTACACTGCCATCTTTGA
This sequence comes from Cytobacillus firmus, assembly GCF_023612095.1. Classification (GTDB taxonomy): domain Bacteria; phylum Bacillota; class Bacilli; order Bacillales; family Cytobacillaceae; genus Cytobacillus. Next base: position 1,702,743 of record NZ_CP086235.1, read on the forward strand.
AGGAAATATCGCAGGTTCCATTACTGTTGATCAAATCCAGGCGGAGGAATATAAAAATGCCTCATGGAGAAAAGATGAGCCCTGCTTTGTATTTCACCGTCTGGCCGTAGATCCTGAGATAAGAGGCGAGGGGATTGCGAGCAGGTTAATTGCATTTGCTGAAGATCATGCAGTGAATAATGGGATATCGTATATGAGAACAGATACATACTCGCTGAATAAAAAGGCTCAAAGTTTATTTGAGAAAAATGGATATGTTAAAGCAGGTGCAATCTTCATGGATCGGGAAAATCCTTTTTACTGCTATGATAAGCTGCTTGATTAAAGCTGCTCTTCATTCTTTACAATAATGGGTATTATTTCTTTCTCTTCGAATAGGATGGGAAGAGAAATGGAAAGTATCCCGTTTTCAAATGATGATTCTATCGAATATTTATCAACAGGCATAGGGAGGGTCAGAACTTTTTCAAAAGTTCTGCTATGTCTTTCTTTCAGAAAGTAGCGCAAGTGCTGCTGAAATGCTGAACATTTTCCTTTAATAATTAGTTCATTTTGTACAAGAGATACTTTAATATCGTTTTTGCTTATACCGGGGAGCTCTGCTTCAATTTTGATGTTGCCATTGTTCTCATACATGTCACAGCGTGGAAAAATATCCTGATTTGACAGAAAATGATTTATTTTTTCCTGCTCCAGACCTGAAAAAGAAAGTTTCTTATTGTGATTGGAATCCCCGGGTGAAATAAGCGTTTCCCAGAAATCCTGATCCTGATATTGTGCGGTCATTTTGATTAAATCTTTCCATTTATCCAGTTCCATAAGGAGGCCCCCTTTATAATATTTCCGTTACATCTATCTCTGAATATTGCATATCGATATTTTTAGGTATTTTTATCTCCATATAGCCCTCTTTGCAGCTGGCGGATGATCCTTTTTTCCTGACAATGGCAGGGAGGGTAATAATATGTTTATCGTCCTTATCGGGAATATGCTCGATAATCATTTGGTTGGAGGTATGATAAAGCTTCATTTCTTTTAACCATTCCTCGTTTTTTATTGGAAATCTCACAAAAACATAATCATGGGTTTCGAAGACGGATGAATTAAGTGGTGCAGAATTTGACTGTTGATTAGTTCCAGGGGCTGCAGCATTAAAGCCTTTCATAAAATCCGGTGCTCCAGTCATTCCCTGCATATTCTGAGGAAACATTTGCCCCATAATATTTTTAATATATTTATCAATTTCCTCCGGTTTCATTTGGCTGGGAGGATTCTTCATATCTTTATTAAACGGAAAAAGATTCCACGGGAACATCCTTCTCATCCTTTCCTTGCTAAACTGCCGCAACGGCTAATGATTCAATACTAAGCCATATATTCTATGCAGATAAACGCCTATCTGTTAATAATGGATTCTCTTGCTTGTACTTGCTGAATCATAGGCGAAAGCTTCTTATTATTTGCATTAATACACTGTAATTACTACTATATTGGTATCGATGTATATAAAATAATTAAATACTGAGGGGTAATTTTGTGAGAAATAAAGCAGCTTTAATCACGGGAGGGGCAACAGGGATCGGAAAAAGAACGGCGAATATGCTTGCCGCTAAAGGCATCGATCTGGTGATCAATTACCGTAGCAGTCAAGAGGAAGCTGTCTCATTATGCAGGGAACTGACCGAAAAATTCGGCACTAAAAATATTGCTTTGCAGGGAGATATTTCTTTACCGGCGGACTGTATAAAGATGTCTGAAAGAGCACTTAATGAATTTCAAGTCATCGATATAGTCATTAATAATGCCGGTCCTTATGTGCACGAAAGAAAAGAGATGCTGGATTATTCTTTTGAACAATGGAATTACCTTATTAATGGCAACTTAAATGCAATCTTTTATTTATCCAAGTTGTTTATACCGAAAATGAGGGAAAATGGGTGGGGAAGAATTATCACGATAGGCTTTGATCGTGTAGAAGCAGCATCTGGGTGGATATACCGTTCTGCATTTGCGGCTGCAAAAACGGGGGCAGCGTCTTTAACGAAATCCATTGCACTTGAAGAGGCCGGTAACGGAATTACCGCAAATATGGTTTGTCCGGGAGATATTATCGGTGAATGGAAGGAAAGAAATATCGAAGAGGCTGCGAAGGTTGATGATCATGCATCACCAGTCGGAAGGCCGGGTACAGGTGAGGATATTGCCCGAGTCATCAGTTTTCTGACCGATGAAAAATCAGACTTTATTACAGGCAGCATAATCCCGGTTACTGGAGGAAAAGACGTCCTGGGGAAAATTTATCAGGAATAAAAGCGAAAGGCAGAAGAACCGTATTCTTCTGCCTTTTTATTTTTACTTCGCTTCCATATATGCAGGGTATTTTCTGTTTTGCAGATAGATCAGCCGGCTTGTTAAAGTAATGGCCCCAGCTGCAAGTCCTGTAATTAAACCAATCCAATAACCATAGGCTCCCCAATCCGTATGATTGGCCAGGTAATAGCCAAACGGCAGTCCGATGATCCAATAAGAAATAAGCGACATAATGAAGGTGACATTAACGTCCTTATATCCCCGCAGCGCTCCCTGGACGGGTGCCTGAATGGCATCTGAAAGCTGAAAGAACATGGCATAAATTAAAAAAGCGGCTGTTAATTGCAGTACATGGTCGTCTTTTGTATAAATCGATGCCACCTCTTTTGGGAAAGCCAAAAGAACAGCTGCACATATTAAGGCCATAAATACAGCAATCCCGACACCGATCCAGCTGTACTCTTTAGCATCCCTGAATCTCTTAGCACCCGCTTCAAAGCCCACAACGATTGTTAATGCCATTGAAATGCTTAGCGGGATCATATAAAGAAGTGATGCGAAATTGAGGGCAATCTGGTGAGCTGCGATTACGGCTGTTTCAAATGTGCTCATTAATAAAGTAACAGCTGAAAAGATACTGGTTTCGAAAAAAATCGATAAGCCGATCGGGATCCCGATAAGAAGGATTTCCTTCCATTTGCCGATAGAAACAGCATGCATTCTTCTGAAAATTCCATAGTTCGAGAACGGGGAATTTTTATGAATAATAATAATCGAAATAACCATGATCAGCCAGTAAGTAATAGATGAAGCATAGCCTGCACCTGCTCCTCCGAGTTCCGGAAACCCCAATTTGCCATAAATGAGTATATAGTTAAAAAAAGCATTGATTGGCAGTGTAAGAAGGGTGATGATCATACTGACTCTGGTCTTCCCAAGAGCATCAATAAACGACCTTAATACATTGTATACAAACAGGGGAATCAATCCTGTGCTTAAGGCTGCAAGGTAGTTGAAAGCTGTATCATCGACCCTGTTCTCGAGATTCATTCCACTTAAGATGGGATTTAAGGAGAATGCTCCTCCGGCAAAAACAATGACGGCCATAATGATGGACAAATAAACACCCTGAATAACAGAAAAAGCAACTTCCTCACGCTCTTTCCCTGCACCCACAAGGTGGGACACAATCGGGGTAACAGCAAGGAGTATTCCGCTGAGCCCGGTGAATACAGGAACCCATAGAGAAGATCCTATCGCTACACCTGCCAGGTCCTGTGAATCATAGCGGCCGGTCATTAAAGTATCAATAAATGTCATAGAGTACATCGCCAGCTGGGTTACTAATATTGGAACTAAAATAACCAGCAGCTGATGCAGTTTTTGTTTTTTGCTGTATGTCTGATTCATGAATTTATCCTCTTTCAATAATGTGACTAGAGAATTATATCATACTAAAGAGAAGCCGGTCCCAAGCAGGTCTTTTCTTCAGTTAGTGACTCCTTATAAATGTTTCAATTATGTGAACCTTTGCATAATGGGAATAAAAATCCTTCAATCGGCGAGTATAAACAGTAAAAACAGCCATTTCCAAAACACGGCTTGAAGGAGGCAGAACGATGAGCTTCAATACAAATAGGATTAATCCAAATCAGACTCAAGTTTCATTCTTGGACGGACGTTTTGAAACTCTTACCAATGAAGAGCTGGATGAATTGCTGTCCCAGCATGGAATGAGAGAAAAAACAGATGAACCGGAATTAAATATTATCAACTGAAATTAAAAAAAGCACTTGCTTGTATGCAAGTGCTTTGCGTATTTATTACTTCAGAATCTATACTCTTGTACTTCAAGGCGCTTCCGCTTTTCTTTAAGCCTCCAATAATTGGGACGATTCTTGGACTGCTGCTCCATGACGCATAACATGAAGAGTATATAAATCTTTTGGGATCTCATATAGATTGTAAATATCACCATCTGCATTCAGCTGATCATACACAGACTTTCTCGTTTCATTTGCAAGAATGACATAAGGAAGCTTTTCTGCAGCTTTTTGCGAGCGGATATTTTCCTTGCGGATCCTCATAAAAATAGTTTCAATGCCTGTTTCAAAAAAGAGCTCTTCAAAGAAAGCATCTTTTGCTAATTTGTTATACCCCTTGCCATGATAAGGTTTGCCAAGCCATGTGCCGAGAAAGCCGGCATTCTCCTGGATGTCATACAAATTAATCGTCCCAATCGGAGCGCCCCATTCATCAAGAATTGTGCGTGAAATCAATTCACCGCGCTCTTCGGATTCGATTGTCTGCTTTGTAATAAATATAAACTCATCATAACAATTGGCTTTTTGGCGAACAAAAGGGAAGACATCAGGGTGCGTCATTAATTCAAATAAAGCATGGCAGTCGTGAAGATCACGTTTCTTGAGCATAGGTTATCCCTCCAATTGAGGGCAGTCCTACTCCATGCCAAATAGAGCCTTCGGTCCACCCTCGAAATTTTTTATTATGCTGCTAAAAAATTTCGGGGTGGAATCGAACCCACTAGAACCAGATAACTGGTGGCGCACCATTTGCCTTCCCTATTACTATCGTTTCCGATATTTGATTGTCTGTCATGTAAGAAGCAAAATTTTCACTTCACTTTAGGTATAATACTAAAAAAATTTCAAAAAGGAAATAGGTTTTTTGATTATTTTTTTTGCGATTTTATGTCAAATAACTCCAGCAATATTCGACACCGTTCTACGGCTCCCTATACACAAAATTTCCGCCTATCATTGTCCATTTTGGCTTGGAAAGAAAGTGAAATGGATGATGATTCCAGAGAACTAAGTCAGCATCTTTTCCTTCCGCAATGCTTCCCAGCTGATGATCGATTCTGAGGTTTCTGGCCGGCAAAATGGTGATTCCTTCTAAGGCTTTTTGCTCGGAAAGGCCTTCACGGACTGCAATAGCTGCACACATATTCAAATATTGTACAGGTGTGTATGGATGATCTGTAGTGATGGAGACTTCCACTCCATGCTCTGTCAGCTGCTGATACGTTTTCCAGGTTTTGTTTTTCAGCTCTACTTTGGACCGCCTTGTTAAAGTGGGACCGACTGATACCTTTAAATTCAGCCCTTCCAATTCGTCTGCAATTAAATGGCCTTCTGTGCAATGTTCGATTCGAAGATCCAGATTGAATTCTTCTGCAAAGCGGATGGCAGAAATGATATCGTCCGCCCTGTGTGCATGTATTCTGACGGGAATTTCTCTTTTAAGAGCCTTAACAAGCGGTGCAAATCTTAGAGAGTCAGGATTATCGCACTGTAAAGCCTCATAAAAAGCTTCCCTCAGCATTCCCATTATCCCCATTCTTGTTATGGAATCCTTGTTGCCATGACTATGAATCCGTTTTGGATTTTCACCGAGGGCAATTTTAAGGCCGGCTGTTTCCTGGATAATCATCTTGCTGATGTTTTTCCCGGATGTCTTAATAACAGAGGTTGTTCCTCCAATTACATTGGCGCTTCCCGGCATGATGTGTGCAGTTGTTATGCCATATTTCACGGCATCAGAAAAGGCGGGATCAAGAGGGTATACACCATCCATCGCTCTAATATGCGGGCTTAAGGGTTCAATTGTTTCATTGGCATCATTGCCTGCCCATCCGGTGCCTTCATCATAAAGACCCAGATGAGTATGGACATCAATGAAGCCTGGAAGCAGATGGTGGCTATGGCAGTCTATAATTTTTACATTTGAATCAGACTTTAAGTTCTTGCCCATCTTTTTTATTTTTCCGTTTTCTACTATTACATCCCCATGAAAGGTGGGGGAAGTCACAGGATATATGACTGCATTTTTCAATAATATTTTCATAAGTATCGTCCTTTGATCCTAAGTATTTGCTTTATTTTACAAAAATGATTAGAAAGTGTGAAGAAATTTCTTACCATCACTAGCTCAAATAAAAAAAGTGTAAAATTGGAATTCTACACTTTTGGTATGTTAACTTTTCCTCTTCATATAAAACAAATAAATAGCGCCGGAGATCAAAGCAATAGCTATGATCGGCAAGATAAATGGTTTTGCATATTCTTTGATGTCTCTCCAGTGGTCACCAAGCTCCATCCCCAATAATAGAAAGAGAACCGTCCATGGCACCATAGCTGCTAGTGTGTAAACAGTAAAGACCGATAAAGGCATCTTGGCTATTCCGGCTGGGATTGAAATGGCATGCCGTATCACTGGTATAAATCTGGCCGTAAAAATTACTCCAGTCCCATACTTTTCGAACCATTTCTCTGACGCATCCAAATGCTTTTTTTGAATCAGAAGATATTTTCCATATTTGTCAAGAACAGGCCTTCCGCCATATGCGCCCAGCCAGTAAAGAAACAGCTGGGCAAGTGTTCCGCCTGCAACCCCTGCAAGGAGGGCTCCTATAAAATGGATATTTCCGGTGCTGACTAAAAAGCCGCCATAGCTCAGGACAATTTCGCTTGGGATCACTTCAACCATTAAACCAAGTGCAATGCCGGCATAACCCAGCTGGGAAAGTAATTCAAAAATGCCGGCAATTATCTCTTCCATTCTGATACCTCCCCATTTGAAAATTAAAAAATCCCGGTCATTTGAAGGAATATAATGATGAACCCTAATATCCAAACGTATACAGCAAATATCTTTAAGGATTTTCGTTTTAGAAAATTAATCATCCACACGACTGCTGCATAACCGAAAATCGCTGATGACAATGTTGCCATTAACATGCTGCCAAGGGTTATGGCTTCTGTGTGACCGGACATTAATTCGCCAAACTGCATGACAATGCCGCCAGCGATGGCAGGAATGGATAACAGAAATGAAAAATAGGCAGCAGTTTCCCTGTCAAGCTTCCTAAAGAGGCCTGCTGCAATGGTTAAGCCGGACCTTGAGACTGCCGGAAAAATGGCAGCAGCCTGAAAGGAGCCGATAAACAAGGCATCTCCGTACGTGATGCTGTCCATTTTTTTTGCTCCTTTTTTAACACCATCAGCAATCCAGAGTATAAACCCTGTAAACAGAAATTCCCAGCCGATTGTAACACCGGATTTCGAAATTGAATCGAACATGTCACTCAGCAGGAGTCCCACGATTACGGCTGGAATCGTCCCGACTATCAGAAGCATTGATAGCTTGCCGAAGGGCTTCTTAATAATTTGAAGCAATTCATTTTTGTATACGACCAGGACTGCCAGTAAAGTTCCTATGTGCAGCATTGTATCAAGGAAAAGGCCTGCTTCATCAAGGCCAAATAGATGTCTCCCCAAATATAAATGTCCAGTACTGGAAATAGGCAGGAACTCGGTAAGCCCCTGAATGATTCCCAGAATGAAAGCCTCCAGCTTTGACATCATCTGTATATCACCTTCCTAGGCAGGTATAAGAATAGGCAAAGGTATATGCGCAATGCCTGTCTTTAACATGTGTATTCAAGTTGTCCCAATCGAGAACAGGAAATTAAGGATGCAGAGCGGATATAAAAAAATATAAAAATACATGAAACCTTTTACAATGAATATCGTAAATAATATAAAAGAAACATCATTTATATTTAGGTTAGCTTAGGAGGAAACAGAATGAATGATTATAAAATGCCTTCCAATGATGAAAGGCTTATAGCAGCAGCAATCTATGTAACCAGCTTTTTTACCGCTTTTGTCGGACCGCTGATCATTTGGCTATTGAAAAAAAATGACTCGGAGTTTGTAGATTACCATGGAAAGGAATATTTGAATTTTTTAATTTCTTATACGATTTACAGCGCCATCAGCGTAGTGCTAATGATCATTTTAATTGGGGTCATTACGATTTGGATCGTGGGAATCCTTGCTTTTATCTTTACAATAGTAGCTGCTGTCAAAGCATATGAAGGCAAGGAATACAGAATTCCTTTAGTTTTCAGGATTTTAAAATGATGAACAGAGTCCAGGGCTAGTTGCCGCTGGGCTTTTTTTAATGGATAATAAAGGAACGGGGTGAAGTAATGAATAGACTCGATAACAAACAAAGGATGCTCAAGCTTATGGAATTTTTAAGAGAGCAGACCGATGAAGAAAATGAATATACACTGGACGATATTACTGAATGCTTTAAAAAGGAATATGGACCAGATGTGAAATTAAACAAAAATTCATTAAGAGACGATATTGAACATCTAATTGAAGCAAAATTTGATATTACCATTAACCAGGAAAAAGAGGGAATGCCAAAGTTCTACAGCCATCAATACCGTCTATTCGAGCTTTATGAATTGCGCATGCTGATTGATGCCGTTGCTTCTGCACGCTTCATCACCAAAGATGAGACAAAACAGCTGATCCGGAAAATTAAAAAGCTGACAAGCATTCATCATGCCAAAAAGCTGCATAATGAAATATTGATCGATTCCTCTGTGAAAAGTGAAAGTAAACTGGTTCGGCTGGCTATTAATGACTTGCATGAAGCCATTTCCGGGCGGAGAATCGTCACATTTCAATATGGACGATATAATCTCAACAAGGAATTTGTTTTAAGCCACAATGGCGGGCAATACAGGGTCAAACCGCTGGCGCTCACATGGGTAAATGACTTTTATTATTTAATAGCCTACTATTTTGCCAAAGAAGAAATCCGCCATTATCGGATTGACCGTCTCCGTAATGTTCATATTACGGAAGAACAATTTGCATATGAACCCTTTGATGTATCCAAGTATGTGAGTTCAACCTTTCATATGTATGCCGGATCTGAAGAGTGGATAAAAATCCGATTTCACAATGATTTGATCAACGTGATAATTGATAAATTTGGCCGGGATGCAGACATAAGAAAACTGGATGGAAACCATTTCGTTTTATCAGCAAAAGCCATTGTGAGTGATGGACTTGTCAAATGGCTCCTCAATTGGGGTAATCAGGCCAAAGTGCTTTCACCATCCTCACTCATTGATCAGGTAACAGACGAAATTAAAAATATGATGGCTGTGTATGAAAAAGAAATGGATTAAACCTCGGCTATTAGACTTATAGACACTCCAATAATGGGGTGTCTTTTCATTAGAAAAATAGTTGAAATCCTTTTGAACGATTTTTGTACTTAAACGTCTTATGAATGACAGTACAATAAGGGAGGACATCGAAATGGAAATATTAGAAAGCATTAACTGGGCAATTCTTGCACCTGTTGTCATTATTCAGCTAATATTGATGGCTGTCGCCATTATTGATCTAGTGAAAATAGAAAAAGCAAATGGACCAAAATGGGTATGGGCTCTCGTCATTTTATTTATTAATCTGCTCGGGCCAATCATTTACTTTATTTTCGGAAGGAGAAGCTGAATATGCCGGTTGTAAGCATAACAAGGCTTAAAAAACGGTTTAAGGAACAAGAGGTCATAAAAGGTCTGGATTTTCAATTAAAAGAAGGAAAATGTATTGCCCTTCTCGGAGCAAATGGAGCAGGAAAAACAACTACACTCAAAATGCTTGCCGGCCTGGTGAAGCCGGATTCCGGTACGATTGTGTATGAAGGGGGAGAAAAAGCGGATTTTCGAAGATTAATAGGCTATCTTCCTCAATTTCCTGTTTTTTATGAATGGATGACAGGCAGGGAATTTCTTGAATACGCAGGTCAGCTTGCAGGACTTCCCAAAGCAGAAGCAAAAGACAGAGCAAAGGAGCTTCTTGAACTTACCGGTATATCCGAAGCTAAAAACCGCCGGATTGGAAAATACTCAGGAGGCATGAAGCAGCGGCTTGGCATTGCACAGGCGATCATTCACCGCCCCAGGCTTGTCATGCTCGATGAACCGGTTTCAGCGCTTGATCCATTTGGACGCAGGGAAGTGCTGGAGCTGTTGAACAGGCTGAAAAAAGAAACGGCAATTCTGTTTTCCACCCATATTCTAAACGATGCAGAAGAAATATGTGATGAAATTTTATTCCTCCATGGTGGTGAATTGGTTGAATCCGGAACATTGGCAGACCTTAGAACCAGGCATCAGCAGGCTAAGATTGACTTGGTTTTTAAAGCGAATGCTGCTGAATTTGCTGAAGAGATATCTCTGTTTCCGCTTGTTTCCTCAATGGAAGTGAATGGAGATAGTGCAAGCTTTTTGGTGAAGGATATTGAGGATGCCAGGAATTTATTTCTAACTGAAATTGCGAAACGGAAATGGCCGCTGGTTAAGTTTGAAATCAGCAGAACGAGCCTTGAGGATGTTTTCATGAAGGTGGTGAAAAAATGAAGCAATGGGTGACTTTATTAAAAAAAGAAATGCTCGAGCTGGCCAGAAACTTCAAATGGATTTGGGTGCCGCTAACTTTTATTTTGATAGCTGTAAAAGAGCCTCTAACCTTATATTATTTGCCTCAAATCATTGATTCACTTGGCGGGCTGCCTGAAGGGGCAGTTATCGAGCTTCCTGTACCTTCAGCGGGTGAAGCGCTTGCTGCAAGTCTCAGTCAGTTCAATACGCTTGGTGTGCTTATTATTGTTTTAATTACAATGGGAAGCATTGCCGGTGAAAGGAAAAGCGGTGTTGCAGGGCTAATCCTGGTAAAACCCGTATCGTACGCCGGGTTTGTAACAGCTAAGTGGACCAGTTTGATGATGCTCATATGGTTATCATATTTTCTGGGTTACTTCCTATCCTGGTACTATGTGGGCATATTATTTGAATTTATTCCTTTTGCGGATTTTCTTAAATCCTTCTTTGTTTATGGCCTCTGGCTTACTCTTATAATCACTATAGTAATTCTGTTCAATACTTTTATAAAATCGCCTGGAGCGGTTGGATTTATCTCTATTGGCATTATAGCCATAGCAACTCTATTGAGCACTTCGCTTTCTCATCTGCTGGAGTGGAGTCCGGCCCTACTGTCTGCTTATACAAATACTTTTATAATGGGCGGTAATTTCCCTGATGAATTATTGCCGAGTATCATTGTTTCTGTGATTGCCATTACGATTTCCATATTTGCATCCATTGCGATATTTAAACGAAGGGAACTTGCCTGATTTCATGCAGGTTCCTTCCTTTTGGGCATAATTGTATATCGGAGAGTGCTATTTTGGTAGTATTGCTTTAAAAGATAGAAAGGAAGATGAAAGGTGATCAGTGAAACGGGCCTGGTGCTTGAAGGCGGAGGAATGCGTGGAGTGTATACAGCCGGTGTTCTCGAATATTTTCTTGAACAGGACCTCAGCTTTCCTTATGTTATTGGTGTTTCTGCAGGCGCATGCAATGCCGCTTCTTATTTGTCCAAACAAAAGGGCAGAAATAGAATTGTAAATGTGGATTATGTAACAGATCCGCGATATATCTCATGGCGCAATTACTTTAAATCGCGTCAGTTTTTCGGAATGGATTTTATTTTTGATGAAATACCGAATAAGCTTGTCCCCTATCACTACGAAGAGTTTTATAAAAACCAGTCTGAATTTGTAATTGGAACAACAGATTGCCATACAGGCAAGCCTGTTTATTTCAATAGAACAGACTATGGGAAAGATATGCTGAAGGTTTTAAAAGCATCCAGTTCCCTGCCTTTTATTGCACCTGAGGTTGCATTTAATAAAAGAATCCTCCTTGATGGAGGAATAAGCGATCCCATTCCAATTAAAAAAGCACAGCAGGATGGATTCAAAAAAAATATAGTAATCCTGACAAGAAACCGGGGCTATTCCAAAAAACCATCTAAATTTGCTTTTATGGTAAAAAGGAAATATCCGCATTATACCGGGCTGCAAAAAGCACTGGCAGAACGTTACCTGACCTATAACGAGACCCTCCGCTATGTAGAGCAGGAAGAAGAGAAGGGGACAGTCCTTGTTGTTCAGCCGCAGGAGCCATTAACAGTGGGACGGATGGAAAGGAATCCTCAAAAATTGGAAAAGTTATATCTCCAAGGATATGATGATGCCAGAAAATCATTTGAAAGAATTAACCAATTTTAACCGCATCTATCAGGATGCGGTTTATTTTTATTTTTGAAATGAATCATTAAGAGCTCCCAATAATTAATTCCTCTCATAATTCATTTTTGTTGGACCTGATTAATAGAATATAGAGAGAATCAAATAATGCAGGGAGACTTACTGATGAATATCCAGCACTATTACCTGAAAACAGCTGACATCTCTTTGAATGCAAGCCTTACAGCACTTATGCCCCCAATTTTTGTTTTATTGATATTCTTCAACAAATTTCCAGGGGCTAATTTCATTATTATCTTGTTCCCTTTTATTATTTATAGCTTTTTGTGTCATCAAATGTATCTGCTGAATAAACAAAGGGCAGCCGAGGCAGCAAGTAATTATTACTATAAAGGACAAGCCCCTCTATCTTTTTTAGAGCAGTCAAGTGTGCTGATCGCTTTTTTGCCGGCTCCTTCTCTCAGAATGGTTATTTTTGATCCTGAAGGAATGATGATAGGTGAAATCAGAGATATGAAAATGCGGAAGCTTCGCTGGTTCCTCCCATATTTTATAGACCGATTTTTCCCAAAAAGGCTGGGGATTTATGACCATACTGAAAATCTTGAGGCATCTATCATCATCCGTAACAAGGGAATCGAAGTCTTGTCTTCAGATGGCCACTGCAGGGAAATAATCGAATTTAAAAAGGATGGAAGCACTCTGCTGTTTCAGAGTGAAGATATGCAGTATGCCGTTCCTAAAACCTTTTTACACACAGATCTGCAGGTTTTGGATGATCAATCGAATAGAATTGCCCGTCTTCGCAAAGGGTGGATGCCATTTGAGTGGGGGAAGCGCTTTAAGGATCCAAACACACCTGTCCTTTCCTTTAATATTAGTCTGGATGCAAAAGAAAAGCGCAGAATTTATGCCATTTTTGCGGCTCTGTTTCTTTATCGCAATCATTAAAACCATGTGCACATTTATAGATTCTGGATTCCCTGTATAGTATGATAAATTCAGTTTAAGTATAGGGAAATCAATTTAGAGGTGTTGGAATGAAAAAGTTTTTACTGGGAGCTGCAGTTATTGTCCTTTTGCTGTTCATTGTTGACAAGACCATTCTTAAGGAACAGGGAGTAGTTGAGCAAGCCGGACAAATGCAAAAATACGATAAAATTGAAGATCCTGAGGATTTGCCTATTGGTTTGGAGAAAGGCAACCTTGCTCCGGATTTTCAACTGACAGATATGGAAGGGAATCCGGTAAAGCTCAGTGACTACAGGGGCAAAGCGGTGCTTCTGAACTTCTGGGCAAGCTGGTGTCCTCCATGCCGTGCGGAAATGCCGCATATGGAAAAGCTGTATAAAAAGTACAAAGATAAAAACTTCGATATTCTTGCCGTAAATCTCACAAACACTGAAAAGAATAATGGAGATGCTGAGAAGTTCGTGAAAGAGCTGGGGCTGACTTTTACAATTCCCATGGATGTAAAAGGCGCTGTTGGTGGGGATTATAATATTATGGCCTATCCCACAAGCTATTTTATTGACTCTGATGGAGTTATAAGAGAAAAAGTTTTGGGAGCCTTAAATGAAGAATATATGGAGAAGGAAATCAAAAAGCTTCCATAAATTAGCCGGAGAGCCATACTAGCTCTCCGGTTTTGTATCTGCAATCATATCCTGGTGAAGACGATTAACGATTACTCTTTTTCTGTAAAACATTATGCCGGCTTCGGCAATATCATTAACAGCTGAGCGATTTATAAAGGCACCAAAAAGCAATCCGGCTATAGGAATCATTTGGAAAAGTTTTTTCCAGCCTATTTGGTCCCTGTACGAAAACACAACCTCTCTCCAGCCTTGAAGCTCAGAAACGACTTCCCTCTTCGGTCCACTTTCTTTAGCGCCAAACATGGTAAGCTGCTGCAGAATGGCTTTTTTTCCAACAATATCACTGGAAACAAATTGAAGGATTTTGACGATGAACATTCTTTCATTTTTATCTGCGGGATCGAAGCCATAGCAAATCGCAATATCCTGCAGTGTTTTTAATTGAATGCCGAGGAGAAGGGGAATATCAATGGTCAGGGTGAAAATCCCTCCGACTCCAGTTCCCGCACCCTGCAATGCAGCGGTTCTTTTTCGGTTTGAGGTTAGCTTTTCCGCGGCTTCATCCATCTTTACTATGGGCAGGGCTTCTACATCCTGCAGGGTATGGATATTTTGTCCAGGATAATAATTCTTTAAGGCTGCTGCTGAACTTAAATATCTTCCTCCTGATTGAATGTACGTGCCAAGCTCATCAAGAATCACTCCAACCTTTTTTTGTATGAACTCCGGTGTAAATCTATCAATAAGTTTGAAAGGCAGCCTCCCGAGCTTCTCCCAAAACCACAAATCACCTTGGTCTTTTTCCCATTCTTCGCATTTCTTTAATTCATTTATCAGCTGTTCTTTAGGCTCAACCATTAGTACCGCCCTTTCTTTCCTTCTTCTATATTCTAACTATACGGTTGGTAAAAGCAAAAGTTTCAAAACTGTCATAACCAATTCTCTTTGTATATTCCGACTATTCATGGTAAGATTCTTTTAATAGAATAGGATTTCCTTCGGGGCAGGGTGAAATTCCCAACCGGCGGTGATGAGGGTATGCCCTCTTAGTCCGTGACCCGGTTTTATTTGCAGAGATAGGTGCTTAATAATAGCGGTGGATTTGGTGAAATTCCAAAGCCGACAGTGAAAGTCTGGATGGGAGAAGGAATGAGTATAGTAATGCGTTCAAAAAAACCCTTTTTTTAACGCTTATTTCGTCATGTGTTTTTGCCCCGTTACACCTAGCTGGTGTGCGGGGTTTTGCCGTTTCATACTTAATTTGGAGAAATTGTAAGGAAAGGAGGATTCATATAATTTGAACCACCAGGAATATATGAAGTTAGCCATAAGTCTGGCAGCGGCAGCCAAAGGACAAACCAGTCCTAACCCGCAGGTGGGTGCGGTTGTTGTTAAAAATGGTGAAATACTGGGGATGGGTGCTCACTTGAAAGCGGGAACTCCCCATGCAGAAGTCCATGCGATTGCTGCGGCTGGCGATGAGGTAAAAGGCGCTGATATTTATGTCACTCTTGAACCGTGCAGTCATTTTGGCAGGACTCCACCATGCGCAGACTTAATTATTAATTCAGGCATAAATAGGGTTTTTATTGCTTCTGCAGATCCAAATCCTCTGGTTTCAGGCAAAGGAATCGAAAGGATGCAGGATGCCGGTATTGACGTGGTGACCGGTTTATTGAAAGAGGAAGCAGATGCCCTAAACGAACCATTTTTCCATTTTATAAAAACAAAGACACCATACGTAACCATTAAAGCAGCTTCATCGTTTGATGGGAAAACAGCTGCAAAAACCGGTGACAGCAAATGGATTACCTCTCCAGAATCCAGACAGGATGTACACCGTCTACGGCATGAACATGACGCAATACTTACAGGTGTAAATACGATCATTCACGATAATCCCCTTTTAACCGCCAGGCTGCCCCAAGGCGGAAAAAATCCCATTCGAATTGTTTTAGATACAAATCTCAGAATTCCGGCTGACGCAAATGTCATCCGAGACCAGTCTGTTAAGACCATCATCTTTACCGGCAGTGAAATAGATTCGACAAAAGCAAAGGAAATAAGGACGTATAATGCAGAAGTTTTTTCTTTTCCTGCTAATGAGGTGCCGATTAAAGAAGTATTAAAAAATTTAGGTGAAAGAAATATAATGACTTTATTTGTTGAAGGCGGGTCTGAGATCCATGCCTCATTTATTAAAGAAGGTTTCTTTCAGCAGATGATCCTCTATATGGCTCCTAAAATTATTGGAGGGAATAAAGCGATTCCATTTATTGGCGGGGCTGGTGCCGACTATGTAAGAGACTCCCCTGTACTGGAATTCACAGAAATCAAAAGGATTGGCGGAGACCTTAGAATTACCGCAAAACCGTTGAGGGAGGCCAGGCAATAATGTTTACAGGAATTATTGAGGAGCTTGGAACAGTAAAAAAAGTAGTTCAGCAAGGCAAGGCGATGAAACTGACGATACAGGCCTCCAAAGTTTTATCAGATGTCCAATTGGGGGACAGCATTTCGGTCAATGGTGTGTGTCTTACGGTTACTGAATATGCAAAAAGTGAATTTTCTGCAGATGTCATGCCTGAAACATTCAAAAGCACTTCGCTATCTGCCATTAAAGAACGAACAAAAGTCAACTTGGAGAGGGCGATGTCGGCAAATGGCCGATTTGGCGGGCATTTTGTGACAGGGCATGTGGATGGTACAGGTCAGATCCTCAAAAAGACATCGAGTGAAAATGCTATTTATATACAAATATCTGTGCCGGCTGCCTTATGCCATTTGCTTATTATGAAAGGATCTATCGCTGTGGATGGGATTTCCCTGACTGTATTCGGCAATGAAGACAATACCGTTACCGTCTCGATCATTCCCCACACAGCGAGTGAAACGGTACTAGGCTTCAAAACAGTTGGTGACATTGTCAATCTCGAATTTGACATGCTTGCAAAATACCTATATTCCTTCATGAACAGGCAGCAGCAGGGGACCACACTGCCTAAAGAAGGAATATCAGAAGGATTCCTTAAAGAGAACGGCTTCTTATAATTAGCAAAAGGAGGGGCAATAAATCATGTTCAGTGAAATAAATGAGGCTTTGGAAGATTTAAAAGCAGGAAAAGTCATCATAGTCTGTGATGATGAAGATAGGGAAAATGAAGGGGATTTCCTGGCAATCGCGGAATATGCGAAACCGGAAACCATCAACTTTATGGCCAAAGAAGGCAGAGGCCTGATTTGTACACCCATCACAGAGGAGCTGGCTGAAAAACTGGAGCTGAATCCGATGGCAGAAGTAAATACTGACAGCCATGGAACAGCGTTCACAGTCAGTATTGATCATGTGAAAAGCACTACAGGCATCAGTGCTTTTGAGCGTGCTTTCACAATAAAAGAAATGCTCGAGAGTGACGCTAAGCCTTCAGACTTCTCCCGTCCGGGACATGTTTTTCCGCTGGTTGCAAAAAAAGGAGGAGTCCTCAGGAGGGCAGGCCATACTGAAGCAGCAGTCGACCTGGCTCGTCTCGCAGGTGCTTCACCTGCCGGGGTTATCTGTGAAATCATGAAAGATGATGGAACAATGGCGCGCGTAGATGATCTTGAAAAAGTGGCAGAAAAGTTTAACTTAAAAATGATCACGATTCAGCAATTGATCGAGTATCGATTGAAACATGACTCCATTGTAAAAAGGGAAGTGGAGATTCAGCTTCCAACAGAATTTGGAGATTTTAAAGCAGTCGGCTATACAAACACTGTAGATGGAAAAGACCATATTGCTCTTGTAAAAGGAGAAATAGATGAAAATGAACCCGTATTGCTTCGTGTTCATTCAGAGTGCCTGACCGGAGATGTATTCGGGTCTAACCGATGTGACTGCGGACCCCAGCTTGAAGCAGCGCTTGCACAGATTGAGGAAGAAGGCCGGGGAATCCTTTTATACATGAGACAGGAAGGACGCGGCATCGGCCTGATCAATAAATTGAAAGCCTATAAGCTGCAGGAAGAGGGATATGATACCGTTGAGGCAAATCATAAACTCGGATTTAAAGATGATCTTCGCGACTATGGAGTAGGTGCACAAATCCTAAGGGATCTGGGGGTAAAAAAAATGCGCCTCTTAACCAATAATCCCCGCAAGATTGCAGGATTAGGCGGCTATGGGCTGGAGGTAGCCGAACGGGTTCCTCTTCAAATGCCAGCCAAATCTGAAAATGAGAACTACTTAATAACAAAGAAAACAAAACTTGGGCATTTATTACAATTTTAAGGGAGCGATTTGAGATGAAACAAGTAATTGAAGGTCATTTAGTAGGAACAGGATTGAAAATGGCAATTGTTGTGTCACGTTTTAATGAATTCATTACGGGCAAGCTTTTAAGCGGTGCGGAAGATGCACTTAAGCGCCATGGAGTGAGTGAAGACGATGTGACAGTTGTATGGGTTCCTGGAGCATTCGAAATCCCGCTTGCAGCTAAAAAGCTATCCCAATCCGGAAAATTTGATGCAGTTATTACACTTGGCACAGTAATCCGCGGAGCAACTCCGCATTTTGATTATGTCAGTGGCGAAGTGGCAAAAGGGGTCTCAAGCATAGCATTGCAGAGCGGCGTCCCAGTTATCTTCGGAGTACTGACAACTGACACGATTGAACAGGCTATTGAGCGTGCAGGCACCAAAGCCGGAAACAAAGGATGGGAAGCAGCTGTCGGAGCAATTGAAATGGGCAATCTGTATAGACAGTTAGCTGATAGTGAATAAAGGTTTCATTTCTTATTAAGTATCGTTGTTGGAAAGATAAGGAGCGGCATATCAAATCGGCGTGAGAATTCACGCTGATTTTTTTCTGAGCAGACGTCTGACCTTTCTATTGGCAGAATGAATTTTTTTTGATAGAATACTGCTTGTGGCTCACCCGTATTTTTATATGCGGGGAGAGCGGGTAGGGAGAGGGCTAATTGAATAGATAGGTAGTATATATGAATAAGTGGTTTAACCGGCTTTTTCAGCTGAATTCAAATGGAACAACTGTTAAAAGGGAGGTTATGGCTGGAGCAATCGGCTTTTTTACGATTGTTTATATTATCGCAGTTAATTCTCTAATTCTCTCTGAAGCAGGAATACCTTTGGAAGCAGCTATTTTTGCAACCATTATAACATCGGTTGTCGGCTGTTTAATTATGGGGTTTTGGGCGAATGTGCCGATCCTCCTTGTACCTGGCATGGGAATTAATGCTTTATTCTCTTATACTATGGTCCAGTCCATGGGCTTAACCTGGCAGGAAGCATTGGCTGTAGTGTTCATATCCGGTCTGATCTTTGTTTTCGTGGCATTTTCACGATTTGCAAAGACATTAAGTGAATCGATTCCTCATTCACTTAAAGAAGCGATTACAGTGGGACTGGGGCTTTTCCTGATGCTGATCGGACTTGAAAAAGGCGGAATCGTTGAAAAAGGGACAAACTCCATTATTGCTTTAGGTGAGCTTGGCGACCCGCAAGTGCTTGCAACCATCTTGACGTTCCTCTTGGCCATCATTTTATTCATGCGTAACGTACCTGGCAACTTTTTAATTACTGTTGTGGCAGGAACACTGATCGCATGGGCTTTTGGGCTGATAGATGTGCAGAAGACTAATGAAAAGTCTTTCGCACTTTCTGATTATATGGAAGTATTTGGAGCAATGTCATTTGATAACTTGCTTTCGGTCACTTTTTGGATTGCCATTTTTTCTTTGACAATGGTTCTGGTATTTGAAAATATCGGATTAGTCCATGGTCATGTTGGTTTTATTAACAGGCCGGAACAGTTTAAGCGTGCTTTCCAGGCAAATTCTGTTTCAGCATTATTGTCCGGTGTTTTTGGGACAAGTCCAACTGTAGCAACAGTTGAAAGTGCAGCGAGTATGGCTGCCGGGGGACGTACAGGATTGACAGCAGTTACAACCGGGATGCTGTTTGTGCTATCCGCATTCTTTATTCCTGTTATTAAGCTGATCCCAAACAGCGCGATTGCCCCTATTCTGATCATTATTGGCGGACTGATGCTACAAAACATCCGCAATCTTGATTTAAAGGATATGAGCGAAAGCTTTCCGGCTATCTTTATCATTGCTATGATTCCTTTCACTTACAGTATTGCGGACGGGATTGCCATCGGATTTATTCTTTATCCAATCTTAAAGATTTCGATAGGCAAAGCAAGGGAAGTTTCAGTTGCTTTATATGTCATCGCAACTTTGTTTTTATTCAACTTTGTTTTTCATGTGATTAGTTAAAATAGATCATGGGATGTCCTTATATTGGGGCATCCTTTTTCTTTATCAAAGGCTGATTTCGCAAAGTTTGTTGCTATTTATATTATATTTACTGAGTTGATTGTAGTGGAAGGTGCGAGACTCCTACGGGAGTAGCGGGACAGGTGAGACCCCACAGACGCGCAGCGTCGAGGAGGCTCACCGCCCGCCCCGTGGAAAGCGAGCATCCTGGAACGGAAATCAACGGACAACATTGATAAGCGAAAAACAACAATTTATACGAAAAGAGCCTTATCAAAAAAGGAGAATCTTGTAAAAAAAATAAAAAATTCTAATCATTCAACAAGTTTCGACAAGTGTAATAATTTTTCTGAGTTAAAATAGGTCTATAGTAATAGGTGTTTTCGGAGGTATGTCAATGGAAGTGTTTGTAGCAAGACAGCCGATTTTCAACTCAAAGGAAGAAGTATTCGCTTATGAACTTCTATATAGAAATAATCAGGTGAACGCATTCCCAGATATTGATGAAGATCAGGCTACAGCTGAGGTTATCATTAATAGTTTTTTAAATATAGGAATCGATCAGCTATCTGAAGGGAAGCCATGTTTTATAAATTTTACGGAAAAATTGCTTAAGCTAAGGGTGCCTGCCTATTTTAGGCCCCGGGAAATTGTTATCGAAATTCTTGAAACGGTAGAGCCGAGCGCGGAACTTGTCAGGATATGCAAGGATTTAAAGGAGCTTGGCTATCAGATAGCGCTGGATGATTATGTATTTAATGAAACCAATCCCTTTGCACGGCAATTGCTGAAATATGCAGACATCATCAAGGTGGATTTTCTTAACACCCCAAAGGAGATGCGGGAAAAAATAGAATTGCTTGTTAACCAGCTGAAGATAAAAACAGTAGCTGAAAAGGTTGAGACCAGAGATGAATATGAGGAAGCGAAAAGCAAGGGATATGATTATTTCCAAGGTTATTTTTTTGCAAAGCCTGTCATTATGTCGACACATGATGTACCGGCATATTTTCAATCTTATTATGAAATGATCCAAAACCTGTCAAAGGAGGAGCCTAGTCTTGACCGCATAACTGAATTAATAGAACGTGACATATCACTGTCTTATAAATTGCTGAGACTAATAAACTCACCGGCTTACCGCCCTAAGCAAAAGATAAATTCAATCCGGCAGGCCATCGTTCTGCTTGGACTGATAGAACTCGAAAAGTGGATTTATGTATTGGCAGTAAGGGAAAACATCGTTGGAAATTCTCAAATGACTGAAGAAACCATCAGGTTATCAATGACTCGTGCAAAAATGTGTGAGGAAATTGGCAGACTCAAAACCGGTAAAAGCGTTTCGTCCAGTTATTTTATGACAGGAATGTTTTCATTAATGGATTCATTGCTTAAGATCCCGATGAACCAAATTATAAATGAGCTTCCCCTGCAGGATGATATTTGTGAAGCGCTCCGCGGGAAAAATAATAATCTTAAAGAAATACTTGATCTTGCTGTTGCAGTAGAGAAAGCACAATGGAGCAGAATCAGTGAAATGTGCGATAAGCTGTTTGTGGATGAAAAAACAATTTTTAAGATTTATTCTGAAGCATTAGCCTGGTCCAGTCAGCTGCTGAACCCTGAAAAGCCTATAAATTAAAGGCGCAGTATTATAGTCTTTGAGTCTATAAAAATAGAAATCATCATTGAATAATAAAAGCTTTTATGGCACTCTTATCTATATGTTGAATTACTATTGGTCTGGAGGTATTACATTGAAGATTGAACTATTGAAATGTCATGGATCAGGAAATGATTTCTTTATTATAGATGAGATCTCCAATACGTATCATTTTACAGAAGAGAATCGTGCGAAGCTGGCCAGAGCCATATGCGACCGCAGAACTGAGCTGGGTTCAGATGGAATTCTATTCGTGTTAAAAAGCGATAAAGCAGATGCCAGGATGCGTGTTTTTAATCCGGATGGATCTGAAGCCTCAATGTGCGGGAATGGATTGCGATGTGTTGCCCGTTATGTTTGTGAACTTCTTGGGCTGAAAGAAGCTATCATTGAGACCATGAAAGCTGATTTACAGGTGAAAAAGCAAGAAGATATCTTTGAGGACATTCCGACTTATCTTGTTGAAATCTCACCTGTTTCATTCGACTTGAAGGATCTTCCTTTAGTTCTTGATAAAGATACTGTCATTAATGAAAAAGTGAGCGGGATTTCAGAGGAATTAGCTTTTACAGCTTTAGCAGTCCCTAATCCTCATTTTGTTTCCATTGTGGAGAAAGAGCAAATAGCATCAGACCTGCAAAAAAAGATCAGCGAATATTTGAACGGGCCGAATGAATTCTTTCCTGATGGAGTAAATGTCAGCTTTGTTAAGCCGTTCAAAAAAGGGTATATTTATGTAAGAACATTTGAACGGGGAGTAGGATTTACCAATGCCTGCGGAACTGCCATGTCAGCTTCGACACTTGTGACTTGCATGAATGGGCTGAATAAAATCGAAGAGCCTGTAGAGGTTTATAATAATGGCGGAAAGGTGCGCTGTGTAGTCCATGAAGAGAATGGCAGGCAATCAATTGACTTAATTGGAAATGCCAGCTATGTTTACCGCTGTGAAGCAGAGATCAACATGGAAAACCCTGCAGAGTTTTCTCTTTCCCCGAAAGAGGAATATACCGGTGAAATTAAGCAGTATGCTAAACTTCAGGAATATGCTCAGGCAGTACTTAAAGAGTGGTTGTAGGATAAGGCATGGGGCCTTATCCTTTTTTATTGTTCTGCTTTAAAAAGTCCAGCACTGGTGAAAAAGGCTGAATTTCCTTTGTTTGAAAATACGTGTTAAAAGGGTCGCCATCGCTGTTTATTCTTTTGATCATATTGGTTATTTGAAATCTTTCCATGGACAGCTTTTCGCCAACTTCCTCCCAAAACAGCGGAGCAGCAACCGTAGCCGTTTCATTTCCTCTGGGTGAATAGGGGGCTATAATCGTCTTTCCTTCTGCATGCTGAATATAATCTACATAAAGCCTTCCGCCCCGATTTTTCTTTAATCTTTCAATTGTAAAGGAATCCGGGTCCTTGTTTAGGAGATACTGGGCAATGAATTCTGTGAACAGCCGTGTATCATCAAAGGTATAAGTATTTTCCGGCAAAGGAATATAAACCTGCAATCCTTTATTGCCTGATGTTTTAACGAAGCTTATTAATTTCAGCTGATCAAGCACCTCTTTAATGTAAACAGCGGCTTTAATGGCTAGGGGAAAAGCGTCCCGGGAAGGCGGATCCAGGTCAAAAACGATTTCACTTGGTCCCGAGCTTTCCAGCGTTTTGAACGGTATATGAAATTCAAAAGCAAGCTGGTTGCCAAGCCACAGCAGTGTTTTTAAATGATTGCATACTATATAATCGATACCTTCTGACATTTCGGTTTCTACAAAGCCAGGTGCGTATTCCGGGCAATTTTTCTGGTAGAAGGGTTCGCCAAAAATCCCATGGGGGTAGCGGATAACGGTTAAAAGCCTGTTTTTTAAAAAAGGCAGCATATAAGGTGCAATTTCTCTTAAAAAATGAATGTAATCAATCTTTTGAATAGCCGGCGTTTCCCATAGTGGTTTTTCCGGATGCGTGATTTCTATCTCGGGAGGCAGGTTTTTCTGCTGCTGTAAAAATTGATCATATGTGCAGGCATCAGGCTTCAAGTCGAAACGAAACTGGTGAAAGTGCGGCTCCCGCATTTGCTCCTCATAGATCTCGAGGTATTTAACATCCACACAGATTGCAGGTTCTACATATATGAATTGGCTGTTTTCATCAGCTTTATTTTCTTTAATTATTTGAAATAAGGCTTGTTTTTCATCAGGCTTCAAGCCAAAAAGAAACTGTCCGATTCCAATGACAGCATCCCCCTGATATACCCCGGCATAAAAGTATCCATTAGATTTTTCATAAGCGGTGATAAAGCAGGAAACGTATTTCCAGTTTTTGAATTTCAGCCATAAAGAGGACCTCTTTCCTTCTTCCCATTTATTCTTCATCTGCTTGGCCACAATTCCTTCACCGTCATGAAGAACGATTTTTTCCCATAGCTCCTTAAAACTGGGATATGGCGGAATTAATTGTATCAGCCTGGAGTCCTTCTCGTCAGGTTTTAAGGGCAAATCACAGCTTTTAAACAACGCTTCTAGCTCTTTTTTTCTGGCAGAGTATTCTTTATCGGCAATTTTTCTTCCATTTATCATCAAAATGTCAAAAACAAGAAAACGGCAGGGCGCTGTTTTTGCTTTCTCAAGAATCTTTTTTTCAGATCTCATTCTCCCCTGACCTGAATCGACCCAAAATGAGCTTTATAGGCATTTTCCAGCAAGACCACCTCTCCATCTAATATAAGCGGAAGGTATTGTTCAAATTTATCTTTGTGCTGTTCCAAAAAAGCCTTAATCTCCGGAAAAAGATTTAATAAAGGTTTATCGTTTCTGCTTGTCAGTCTGGGTTCATTGTCCCAGTGCAGGATCGCTCTAAAACCATCATATTTTGCTTCAAACAGCCATTCTTTCTCATCCGGAACATCGAAAGTTAATGTAGGAAGCATAGGTTTCATTCATTTGGCCTCCTTTGCAATCATCATTATAGTTTTGGCATTTGCCCCTAAAACTACTCAGTTTCCAATTCTTTTAGCGTATTTCCGATTTTGTTAATACACAAATTAGGAGTAATACATCAAAAAGAATGGGAGTCTGACTATGCATACAATGTGGAAAGGAAGCATCAGTTTTGGGCTGGTGAATATACCAATTAAGCTGCATTCGGCGACAGAAGATAAAGATATTAAGCTGAGAAATCTTCATAAGGAATGTCATTCGCCAATTAAGTATGAGAAAACATGTCCTGTTTGTGAAAAGGAAATTAAGAACGAGGATATTGTAAAAGCTTATGAATACACAAAAGGAAAATTTGTCGTATTAGATGATGAGGATTTAGAAAAGCTTAAACAGGAAAATGATGATAAAGCCGTCGAAATTATGGACTTTGTAAAAATACAGGAAATTGATCCAATTTACTACAATCGCACCTATTATATGTCTCCAGGGGACGGGGGAGGGAAAGCTTACTCCCTTTTGCGAAAAGCGCTCGAGACGTCTGAAAAAGTAGGTTTGGCAAAAATCATTATCCGCTCCAAAGAACAGCTGGCTGTTGTCCGTGTATATGAAAACACTCTTGTCATGGAGACAATCCATTACCCTGATGAAGTACGCAAGGCAGCGGATGTGCCAAATGTGCCTGCAGAAGAAAAAGTGACAGATAAGGAACTCGATACGGCCATTTTGCTGATTGATCAATTAACCACAGAATTTAAACCTGAAAAATATAATGATGATTACCGAACCGCCCTTTTGGAGCTTATCGAAGCAAAACGGACTGGCAAAGATATCGTCACGCCTGTTGAAAAAGAGCCTGCCGCAAATGTTACCGATCTTATGGCTGCCCTTCAGGCATCCATTGATAAAACGAAGCCTGCTGATGCGGAACCAAAGAAAAAACCTGCAGCTAAAAAGAAACGTGCTTCTGCAAAAACAAAGGCTAAAAAGCAAGCTTGATGAACCGAAACCGAATTTGCTGATGCAGATTCGGTTTTTTAATGTGCGAAGGATACGGCCTGCCGCTCGTCCGCAAAAAAATGTTCCGTTTATGATACTTTGTGGTAATTCTAATACTAAAAAGGATATGAGTGAATGAACTGGAGAAATATGACACGTAAAAACATATTTTACCTAGCGCTGGTGGCCTCTATCATAGGCGGATTTTTGCTGCTATTTATCGAAATAGTGGATGAACTGAAGGAAGAAGAGCTTATTCATTTTGATGAGTCTGTGATCCACTCTGTACAGGCATTTATTTCTCCCCGGCTCACCGAGTATATGAGTGTAATTACTTTTTTGGGGTCGGTTAAGTGGCTGGCTTTTTCGGTAATTGCAGCAATGCTGCTTTTATTCCTGTTTAAAAAGAGATCACTTGCATGGTTCATGGTTCTTTCATCGGGTCTCGGAGCACTTTTTAACCTGCTGCTGAAATGGATTTTTAAAAGAGAACGTCCTGATATCAGACCTCTGATTGCAGAGCACGGCTTCAGTTTTCCGAGCGGACATTCAATGGGATCTTTTATTTTTTACGGCTCACTTTCCTATATGATCATCCATCTGGCAAAAAGGAAGCGCTGGAAGGCTGCATGGACAGTGATGCTTGGCTGCTTTATCCTGATGATTGGTCTAAGCCGCATTTATTTAGGTGTTCATTTTCCAAGTGATGTAATTGCTGGTTTTGCAGCCGGTGGTGCCTGGCTGACCATCATGATTATTGGCTTCCGTTATTATGAGTACCGAAAAAATTTATAATGGGTATTGAGAATTATGCACATTCTTAATATCATAGGGAAATAACAGAAACAGGAGTGGGAAGTATGAATCAGAAAATCTTGCCGGCATCATCCAATATGAAAGAATTTGAAAAGTTCCTGAAGAGTCCTTATGAAATTGGTGTATTTCTCGATATGCATATTTCACAGCTGAAACATGTTTCACAAATGGCTAAAGCACATAACAAAAAAATGATTTATCATGTTGACCTGATTCATGGCTTGAAAAGCGACGACTATGCCGTTGAATATATCTGCCAGGAATACAAGCCGTACGGGTTAATTTCTACTAAATCCAGCGTCATCCTGAAAGCAAAGCAAAAGGGAGTGATTGCTGTACAGAGGATTTTCCTAATCGATTCGCACGCACTTGAAAAGAGTTATAAATTAATCGAGAAAACGAGGCCTAACTATATAGAAGTCTTGCCGGGAGCTATGCCATGGATGATAAAAGAAGTGAATGAACGTTTGAATACCCCTATTTTTGCAGGAGGGCTCATCCGTTCTGAAGAAGAAGTGAAGAATGCACTTGATGCAGGCGCGGCTGCTATCACAACCTCAAAAATTGAAATATGGGAGAGGTTTTCATGAAGATGTTCAAGTATTGTTTGACAACGTTTTCATAGATTTGTATACTAGGACTAACAAGTTAATTCTAGGTGTCGGAGATTAGGAGATTCACACAGTTTAGCCCTTTTTAGGCTTAATCTGTCGTGGATCTCCTTTTTTTGTCCGATGAGTCAAAATCGAAAGGGGATTTTCAAATGTCTGCATTTATGGGAGAAGTAATTGGAACGATGATCCTGATTGTTTTTGGAGGAGGAGTTGTTGCCGGGGCGAATTTAAAAAAGACTTTCTCTTTTAATGGAGGGTGGATTGTTATTACGATTGCCTGGGGGCTTGCTGTAACGATGGGGGTTTTTGCTGTAGGATCGATCAGCGGCGCTCACTTGAACCCTGCTGTAACCATTGGATTTGCGCTTAGCGGTGATTTCGCATGGCAAAATGTGCCCGGGTATATTCTCGCCCAGGTTCTTGGCGGGTTCCTTGGAGGGGTAATTGTATTCCTTCATTATCTGCCGCACTGGAAAGAAACAGAGGACCAGGGTGCAAAGCTTGCTGTTTTCTCAACTAGTCCTGCCATTCCACATACTTTTTCAAACTTATTGAGTGAAATAATCGGGACGTTCATTCTTGTATTGGGTTTAATGTTTATAGGAGCAAATCAATTTACTGAAGGACTAAATCCGATTGCTGTCGGCCTTCTCATCGTTGTTATTGGCATGTCGCTTGGAGGGACAACCGGCTATGCAATTAATCCGGCCCGTGATTTGGGCCCGCGCATTGCTCATTTTCTTCTTCCCATTGCAGGCAAAGGGAAATCGAACTGGGGATATGCTTGGATCCCGGTAGCAGGGCCAATCCTTGGGGGATTAATGGGCTCAAGCTTCTATCAAGTGATGTTCGATGGCAAAGCTTCAGGTATTGTTTGGACTGTGCTGGGTGTTAATATATTAGTATTAATTCTTTCGTATATTTTTGGCAAAAAACAGCCCGGTGAAGTTGATTCTTCTAAAGTGGCTGCATAAATAAGAGTATTGAACGAGATTGGGAGGAGACCATTATGGAAAAATATATTTTATCATTAGATCAGGGGACTACAAGTTCACGAGCTATTCTATTTAATAAAAAGGGTGAAATTGTGCACACGGCACAAAAAGAGTTTACACAGTATTTTCCAAAGCCTGGCTGGGTTGAACATAATGCTAATGAAATTTGGGGTTCAATTTTATCGGTGATAGCAGGTGTGTTTTCAGAATCCGGCATAAAGCCTGAGCAAATTGCCGGCATTGGCATCACAAACCAGAGGGAAACAACTGTTGTTTGGGATAAAGAAACGGGAACACCTATTTATAATGCGATTGTATGGCAGTCAAGGCAGACCAGCGAAATTTGTGATGACTTGAAGGAAAAAGGCTATAATGGCCTGTTCAGAGAAAAAACCGGCCTATTAATTGATGCTTATTTCTCAGGAACAAAGGTTAAATGGATCTTGGATCATGTGGAAGGGGCAAGGGAAAAAGCGGAACAGGGAAAATTATTGTTTGGAACCATTGATACATGGCTGATCTGGAAGCTATCTGGAGGGAAAGCTCATGTGACCGATTACTCCAACGCCTCCCGCACATTGATGTTTAATATCCATGAACTTAAATGGGATGATGAGCTGCTTGACATTCTTGGAGTTCCGAAAACGATGCTTCCTGAAGTAAAGCCATCTTCTGAAGTGTATGCCAAAACCATTGACTATCACTTTTTCGGGAAAGAAGTACCGATCGCCGGGGCGGCCGGGGATCAGCAGGCTGCGCTGTTTGGACAAGCATGCTTCGAGAAAGGAATGGCTAAAAACACTTACGGCACCGGCTGTTTCATGCTTATGAACACAGGTGAAAAAGCTGTGCAGTCTGAGCATGGACTTCTAACCACCATTGCGTGGGGACTTGAGGGGAAAATTGAATATGCATTGGAAGGCAGCATTTTCGTTGCAGGCTCTGCTATTCAATGGCTCCGAGATGGGATGAGAATGCTTAAAGATGCAAAGGACAGTGAAAGCTATGCCAAAAAAGTGGACTCGACAGATGGTGTTTATGTTGTTCCGGCTTTTGTAGGCCTCGGCACTCCGTATTGGGATAGTGATGTAAGGGGAGCGGTCTTCGGGGTCACACGGGGAACGTCCAAAGAACATTTTATTCGTGCGACACTTGAGTCACTTGCTTATCAGACAAAAGATGTCCTCTCTGCGATGGAAGCTGACTCTGGCATTGAACTTAAAACGCTTAGAGCTGATGGGGGTGCCGTGAAGAATAATTTCCTGATGGAGTTCCAATCAGATATTTTAGATGTCCCGGTTGAGAGGCCGGTGATTAATGAAACGACCGCTCTTGGGGCAGCTTATCTTGCGGGATTGGCTGTCGGGTTCTGGAAGTCACAGGAGGAAATTGCTGAGCAGTGGGCAATTGACCAATCATACTATCCATCGATGGATGACCAAGTGCGTGAAAATCTTTATCAGGGCTGGAAAAAGGCTGTAAAGGCAGCTATTGCGTTTAAATAATCAGACGCAAGTTTTTACACAAATCATCTTTTTTATGTTATAATGATCTTAAGTTAATAGTTCGGCAGGAGATGCGGAGAGACCACAAAATCATTATCGTCTTATCGATAATGTATTTTGTGGTCTCTTTTTTATTCCCTGCTTTAAAGGGTAGTTACAACTACTAGCCTTTTCAAAAAAGGAGGAGACAACCATGACATTTTCTAATTTAAATCGTAATGACATGATAAATACACTTACAGCCGAAGAATTTGATCTTCTGATTATTGGCGGCGGCATAACGGGAGCTGGGATTGCTCTTGACGCGGCCACACGGGGAATGAAAACGGCGCTCGTTGAAATGCAGGATTTTGCAGCGGGAACCTCCAGCCGTTCAACCAAACTGGTTCACGGAGGGTTAAGGTATCTTAAGCAATTCGAAGTTAAAATGGTAGCTGAAGTAGGAAAAGAGCGGGCGATTGTATATGAAAATGGGCCACATGTAACTACACCGGAGTGGATGCTGCTTCCAATGCATAAAGGAGGCACTTTTGGAAAGTTCTCAACTTCTATCGGTCTTAGAGTTTACGATTTTCTTGCAGGCGTCAGAAAGTCTGAACGCAGAAGTATGCTCAGTGTCCCGGAAACATTATCCAAAGAACCGCTTATAAAAAAAGATGGATTAAAAGGTGGCGGCTACTATGTGGAATACCGCACAGATGATGCCCGTCTAACAATAGAGGTAATGAAAGCTGCTGCAGAAAAAGGCGCTCTTCCAGTTAACTATTTGAAGGTCGAGAACCTTTTATATGATGAACAAGGGAAAGTATCCGGAGCTGCTGCTGCTGATCAGCTGACTGGCGATATTCATGAAATCAGAGCGAAAAAAGTCATCAACGCTGCTGGTCCATGGGTTGATTCCATTCGTGAGAAAGACGGTTCGAGAAAAGGGAAGACCCTGCGTATGACAAAAGGTGTTCATTTGGTAATTGACCAATCCAAATTCCCATTAAAACAGGCTGTGTATTTCGATACTCCTGACAAAAGGATGGTATTTGCCATACCTAGAAACGGAAAAACATATGTGGGGACAACCGATACTTTCTTTGATTCAGACCCAGTAAATCCAAAAATGACTGCAAGTGACAGAACATACATCATAAACGCCATTAACTTTATGTTTCCTTCTGTGAAAATAACGGAGAATGATATAGAATCAAGCTGGGCTGGTGTTCGTCCGCTTATTTGGGAAGAAGGAAAAGACCCTTCCGAAATATCGCGTAAAGATGAAATCTGGGAGTCGGATACCGGTTTGCTGACAATTGCCGGCGGGAAACTGACCGGATACCGGAAAATGGCCGAAACCATTGTTGATATGCTTGCTGAAAAATTCAAGCAGGAATCGAATAGGACATTTAGCAGCAGTATTACAAAAACATTGCCCATTTCTGGAGGGAATGTAGGGGGATCATCCAAATTCCGTGAATTCATTGGGTTTCAGACTGAAAAAGGAACAAGTATCGGTTTATCGTCTGAAGAGTCCAAACACCTTGTTAATATGTATGGTTCTAATGTTGGCATCATTTTTAATATGATTGAAGCGGATAGAAGTGAAGCTGAGAATTACGGCCTGCCGATTGTATTGTGGGCAAAATTGAAATATGCAATTGAACATGAAATGGCTGCAACCCCTGTTGACTTTTTTAACCGCAGAACAGGAGCACTTCTTTTTGATATCGAAACGGTAAGAAATTATCAAAGGCAAGTAATTTCATACATGGCTGATGCGTTTAAATGGGATAAGGCTGCAGAAAGAAATTTTGAGAACCAGCTAAACGAGGAACTAAGATTTGCGATAAAGCCTGCTGATCAAGATTAAAACTCTCCGGACGGGGAGTTTTCTTTTTATCGCAGTCTAACGGGCAGTAAAACCCCCACTGATTGTAGTTTCACTTTATAGGGGAATTTAAACAAAAGGGACATTCCACAGGCATACTATATTATAAATAGGTAGCGGAGGTGGGTTATGTACAATGTTCTCATGTTTGTTGACTCGGGGGTTGATGATTCACTTGCCCTAATGTATGCTCTTCAGCATCCTGAGATTAATTTAGTTGGTGTGGTCAGCGCTTATGGCAATATAACCAAAGAAGAATCCATTAATAATACTGCCTATTTACTGAACCTTGCCGGCAGGGAGGACATACCCATAATAGCAGGGGCAAGCGGTCCATTATCCGGTGAGACCGCTGTCTTTTATCCTGAAATTCATGGGGAGGAAGGCCTTGGGCCCATTCAGCCTCCGGAGGATTTCAGCAGCAAAATAAAAGTATATGATATTGACAAAATTATTGAAATTATAAATCAGTATAAAAATGACCTTGTTATCGTTGGTGTTGGAAGGCAGACTGATTTGGCACTGCCGCTCATTCTATATGGAAAGGATGCATATCAAGATGTCAATGCATTATATTTAATGGGCGGTGCGTTTCTGGTTCCGGGAAATGTAACGCCAGAGGCTGAAGCCAACTTTTATGCTGACCCCATCGCAGCGGATTCAGTGCTGGAAAAAGCAAAAAACATTTATATATTTCCTCTGAATGTAACAAATAAAGCGATTATCCGGCCTGAGACGATTAATTTTATTGCAAATAATACCCAGTCACCTTTTAAAGATTTAATCAAACCTGCTTATGATTTTTATTATGAAGCTTACAAAAAGCTTGTTCCGGGAATTCAGGGTGCACCTCTCCATGATGTTCTTGTTTTAAGTGTTCTTACAAATCCAGATCTCGTCAAATATGTTAAACGAAGAGTGAGAATTGAACAGTTTGGAAAGGCCAAAGGAAAAAGCATAGCTGATTTCAGGCCTAAGCCGGAGGAGGAACCGCCGGAAACAATTGATAACATTGCTATGGAGCTTGACCTGGAACCTTTTATCATTGATTTTATGGAGGTTTTTCTCACTCAGAAAAAACAACAATAGCTTTTGACACATTGTGTTAAAAGCTTTTTTATTTGGATTGAAGGGTTTGGGAAGTTCACATAGAATGTATTAACATGGAAAACATTTGCAGTAAGTGGAAGATCTTCTGTAAAAATGAAATGGCAATATATCCATTTAACTTCTGCAGCATTAATCAAAATCAAATGGAGGCTTTCAAATTGCTGAAAAATAAAAAATTAAACATGACTCTTTCAATTCTCGGAATAGTGATCGCCATTGCACTGGCTTACAGTGTGCTTGTCTTTTTAAATAAGGATGAATCTAAGATGCAAAAGACCTCGGCAAATGCGGTGGAGCCCGCACAGGGGTTAATGTACGAAGATTTAGGAGACTTTATTGCCTCCAATCATACTTTTTATAATGAAACACTTGGCTGGGGAAGAGACCGTAAAGTCAGCTGGCCAAAACAAAGAAAACAAGCTGATCTAATCTTAAACTCCCTAAAAAAAATATCAGGAGAGAATGAGGATCTGCAGAAGGATCTCGGAACAATAACAAACCTGGCAGAAACTGTGCAGTCTGGCACCAAGGATAAGGAAGTGTTAATCAAACTGCACCGGTATTTTCATGATCTGGATATAGACTTTAATGACTATAAAGATACAACCGATTATTTTAATGTTACCGAGTACAAAGGAGAAAGCTAATTAGCTTGTGACAAGATTTTTTCTTGACAGATAAAAGTTTATAGGATATTATAGTGATTGAAGTATTTGAGGTATATTTTCAAGTCGTTAATCCACTTGGAATGTTCGGCACCCGAACCTTCTTTTTAGTGGAACTGCGGCTTTTTATTATGTTTTATGCTCTTTAGGATTTTGAAAGAGTAAGTATGTGTTTGTAATTAAGAAAAATTTGTGTGGACAGCTTAACGCTGAATGTTCTTCTTAATCATCTTCTGTAAACCAGACACTTCTCCGTATTTTTTACTTCAGTAAGTTTCTTACCATTTAATATTAAAATCTCAGAGAGCATCTCAGTCGGAAAGGATTTCCGACCGACCTGATTCCCACTGGCGCGGTCTAGGAGCCGCAAGGATGGAAGAGAGGCAGGGCTTTCATTGTTTTAGGTAATAATTAATTAACTCAAATATATCAATTATAAGGACAGTATTTGCTGTCCTTTTTTATTTATTTTGCAAAAACACGAACATTTTAATAAAATCAAGTTTAATTATTTGTGTTTTTATGATATTATCTACTCATTAGAATAGTTTTCAAAATCGCAGTGACTGACGACAATGCGGAATCAACCGCAGGGGAGCTGCGTCTATGTATAGCCGGTCGTCTGGGCAGAGATAAGGGAGACCCTTGTCTCTTTTTTCATAACAAAATGGAAAAGCCCGCAAGCCGAATAGGTGCTTTTCCTATAGGAGGAATATGCATGGCGGAAAAAAAGATTATTCTTGATGGAATTGTTGTGGCAAAACATGTGAAAGACCAATTAAAGAATCGAATTGAAAAATTAAAGGCAAAAGGTGTTGAGCCTTGTTTAGCCACTATTTTAGTGGGGGATGATCCTTCGTCTGAAACGTATGTAAGAATGAAGGGGAATGCATGTGAAAATCTGGGCATCTTATCAGAACGTATTCATATGCCAAAGGATACAACAACAGAAGAACTGCTGGAGAAAATTGCACAACTGAATGATGATCTTTCTGTACATGGAATCCTTCTCCAGCATCCCGTACCTGGACATATAGATGAACGCAAAGCTTTTGAAGCTATTGCAATTGAAAAAGACGTTGATGGTGTTACAAGCCTCGGATATGGTCAAA
Organism: Cytobacillus firmus; assembly: GCF_023612095.1. Lineage (GTDB taxonomy): Bacteria > Bacillota > Bacilli > Bacillales > Cytobacillaceae > Cytobacillus. The sequence goes on from NZ_CP086235.1 coordinate 1,737,162, forward strand.
CTGCTTTCGGCTTTGGTGAATATCCGTCATGTACACCTGCAGCTGTTTTGGAAATTATGGATTATTATAAATTGAATACTGAAGGTATGCATGCTGTTGTCATCGGAAGAAGCCCAATCCTTGGCAAGCCGGTATCTGCCCTTTTACTCAATCGAAATGCAACGGTCACAACCTGCCATTCATATACCAAAGACCTGCCCATGATTGTTAAGCAGGCTGATATTGTCGTTGCAGCTGTGGGAAAACCTAACTTTGTTAAGGGTGAATGGATTAAAGCGGGGGCCATTGTACTTGATGCCGGATATAATGAAGGGAATATTGGAGATGCAGAGTATGACAGCTGTTTCGAAAAAGCGTTTGCTATTACACCTGTACCTGGTGGAGTAGGACCTGTTACGATCTCCATGCTTTTGAAACATACTGTTCAGGCTGCGGAAAAGACACTATCTAAAAAGAAAATCGCAAGTAGTCAATTTATCCCTAATTAAAAATTGACTCCAAAAGGATTGACTTATAGATGTGTGTCGTTTATTATTAGGTTAACGCTGTAAAGTTCGTAATATACTTTTTGGATAAGTAGACGTAGCTGCAAAGAAATGTAGGCGATCGTTCATCCTCATTTCTGGCAGCTACGGCTTTTTTATGTTAAGTTTATATGGTACATTATAGTGAAAAACAACTCATTGGGAGGCAACACAAATGAACACAGGTAAAGTTAAATGGTTTAATGCAGAAAAAGGTTTCGGATTCATCGAATCTTCAGAAGGGCAAGATGTATTCGTACACTTCTCCGCTATCCAAACTGAAGGTTTCAAAACTTTAGAAGAAGGTCAAGACGTTAACTTCGAAATCGTTGAAGGTAACCGTGGACCTCAAGCTGCTAACGTAACTAAAGCATAATTTTGCTTAAATGAGGTGATGCATGTCTAATCATGCATCACCTTTTTATGTTTGCTTATCCACTTTGTAGCCTTCAGCATTCCTCAAAACAGATCTTCTGCAACACCTGCTTTTAGGATATGTATTTTTCATTTCACCCAATTAAAATTCTTCACTTACAAAAAGTTTAAAATTAGTACAAACGGAAATGTAAAAAAGAGATGCAAACTGGAAAGCCTAGTAAAGTGTCATTGTCTTTATACAAAAAAAGTCTTACAGAACCTAATAACATTTATAATTCAAGGAGGAACACATATTTTGACAACTTTTTCAGATTTTGGCTTAAGTAATGAAATAGTAAAAGCTCTTTCCAACATGGGCTTCGAGGAACCAACACCAATTCAGGCACAGGCGATTCCAATCGGAATGCAGGGAAAGGACATGATTGGACAGGCACAGACTGGAACTGGAAAAACCACTGCTTTCGGTGTACCGCTTTTAGAGCAGATTGATTTGAACGCGGGTATTCAAGGTCTTGTCCTTGCGCCAACACGTGAGCTTGCTGTACAGGTGGCAGAAGAATTAAACCGGATAGGACAGGTAAAAGGTGTCCGGACACTTCCTGTATATGGGGGTCAGGATATTAACCGCCAAATCCGTGCGCTTAAAAAACACCCGCATATCATTGCTGCTACACCAGGCAGATTAATTGATCATATTGAAAGAAAAACAATCCGCTTAAGCAATATTAAGATGGTTGTTTTGGATGAAGCGGATGAAATGCTCAATATGGGATTCATCGAGGATATTGAAAGAATCCTAAGTGAAATTAAAGGGGAGCGCCAAACTCTGCTTTTCTCGGCAACAATGCCAAGAAGAATTCAGTCCCTTGCTGAAAAATTCATGCAGGAGCCTGAAATGGTTAAAGTGAAAGCGAAAGAAATGACAGTTAAAAATATTGAACAGTATTATATGGAAACGCATGAAAAACAAAAATTTGATGTGCTTTGTAATCTTCTGGATATTCAATCACCTGAGCTGGCGATTGTATTTGGCCGGACAAAAAAGCGTGTAGATGAAGTGGTGGAAGGTCTCATTAAGAGAGGATATTCGGCTGAAGGAATTCATGGCGATATTCCACAGGCGAAAAGAGATCAGGTAATCCGCCGATTTAAAGAGCAGACAATCGATATCATGGTTGCGACTGACGTTGCTGCCCGTGGCCTTGATATTTCAGGCGTCTCCCATGTTTATAACTTCGATATCCCGCAGGATCCTGAAAGCTATGTTCACCGTATTGGACGTACAGGCCGTGCTGGAAACAAGGGGCTTGCGGTTACATTCGTTTCTCCAAGAGAAATTGATCACCTGAAAATAATTGAAAATGTTACAAAGAGCAAGATGGCGAAACAGCCTGTTCCTTCCTTTAAGGATGTAGTAGCTGGCAATCAGCAGGCGACTATTAATAAACTTATGGAAGTTATTGAAAAAGAAGAACACTCAGACTTCAAGAGAGTGGCGGAAAATCTTCTTGAAGACACAGATTCTGTTACTTTGCTTGCTGCAGCCTTTAAAATGCTGACTAAAGGTCCTGATGTCACACCGGTTAAATTAACTGCAGTTGAACCTGTCCGTGTCAGAAAACCTAAAGGTGATCGCGGAGGAAGAAGATTCAGCGACAGATCCAGAGGCGGCGGACGCGATAGAAGAGATTTTAAAGGCGGCCGGGACAGACGCAGCAGTAAGCCACGCAGCAATAGCAATAAGGGATAATGCGGCCTGAAATGCGAAAAAAAGTTTTTTTCACTGCTTTTTGAATTTTTTATTATAAAAATTGAAGGTTTTACCCATATTAGTAAATGCAGGGTAATAATCACTCTGTGAGTTATTGATATTAGGAGGAAATTTACATGGCAACAGGCAAAGTAAAATGGTTTAACTCAGAAAAAGGTTTTGGTTTTATCGAAGCTGAAGGCGGAGAAGATGTATTTGTTCATTACTCTGCAATCCAGACAGAAGGTTTCAAAACCCTTGATGAAGGCCAGGAAGTTAACTTTGACATAGAGCAGGGCCAGCGTGGACCGCAAGCTGTAAATGTAACAAAGTTATAATGACTGATAAGAGAGTCCCTTAATGGGGGCTCTCTTTTAATTTTGGGGTAAAAATATGGTACAACAGTAAGGAGAAAGGACTGATAGTGATTAGAATTCTCATTTTATCCGATACCCATATGCCGAAGAAATCAAAACAGCTGCCAGGAGTATTGCTGAATGAAATGAACGGCTGTGACTTAATTATTCATGCAGGGGATTGGCAGAGCATCGAACTTTATGAGAAATTAAAGAAACTTGCGCCGGTTGAGGGGGTATTTGGAAATACCGACAATGTTGAACTTCGCGCTATTTTGAAGGAAAAAATACTGCTTGAAATAAATGGTTTTAAAATAGGTGTTGTCCATGGGCATGGAAAGGGGAAAACAACTGAAAAAAGAAGTATTGAGGCATTCAATGATGAAGGAGTTAATGCTATTATTTTCGGGCATTCGCATATCCCGGTCAAGAAACTTCATAATGGAGTTATCCTGTTTAATCCCGGGTCTCCCACTGACAAGCGCAGGATGCCGAACTATTCGTTCGGCATCCTGGAAGTTACAGATAAGTTAATATTCAATCATGTATTTTTCGATTCAAAGGAATAAAAGTTCATTAAAGCTTAAGTGTATTAAGGTCAAATTCATAATAATCCTGTGTACCGTATGATTCAAATCCGCATGATTTGTATAATGATAGAGCATGGTCATTTTCTGCAGCCACTTCAAGATGTACCCAGCTGATTCCATTGCTGTGCTGATGGTTAACAGCATTGGTAAGGGCACTCCTGCCGATTCCTTTTCCCTGGAATAGAGGATCGACAGCAAATCCGTAAATCCAGGCAGCATCTTCATCTAGTTGAATCCTGATTTTGCCGGACTTTACGCCTTTGTATTTAATTATAAATGTCTTCTCATTTTCGCAGTTAAAGATATTATTATTAAACGCCGCTGCCTCTTCTTTTGGAACATCAAAGCATACTGTATCCAGATGATTAATGAAATCAAGGTCACTGCTCACTGCTTTCTCCAGGGTTACTTCCTGGTTTATTGTTCCGATCTCGGCGCTTTTATGCCGCTTCATTTGATATTCGGAGAAAGAATAACTGCTAGGCGATGACTGTATAAAACCTTTCGCGGATCCAGAAAAGGCTGGTGCATTAATAAGCAATTTGCTTACCTGGGTCAATTGTTTTACTGCTTCATTGAACAGACTGCAGAAGATGCCCTTGCGTCTATGATCCGGATGGACCATTCCGCATAATTCCACCGGGCCTCCGAAACTATAAAGAGCAAGGTATCCTAATAATTTTCCGTTTTTATCATAATGAAAATAGTCATGTTTCTCATCTGCAGGTCTCGATTTTAAAGTATCCCAATTTAATTTTAATTCGATATTCTCTGTCTCTTCGCATATTTGCTGTAGAGAACGAATATCGTCTAATTGTTTTTTTGTCAGCAATCAGGCAGCCTCCTGTATTAAAAATTGATAATACCAATAATATAAGAAAACGGTTCAAACGAATAGTCCCAAAATTGAATACATTTGAGTGCTGATTGAAATTATGTTAATAAATACAGCTATATGTTAGGATTGTATGGATTAAGGGGGAGATTGAATGAAAAATTTCACAGTGAAGTTCCATAAGGAAGACAATATACAGGAGATGGTTGTTCAGAAGCTGAACGAAAATGACTTTGAGCAATTTACAGAAGGTGGAACAAGGCATTTATTTGAATTGAACTCAAATGTTGGCTATTTTATATTTTTTGATGCTGTCGACAAGGAAGGTAAAGAGTCTTATTTGGTACTGCAATATGAAGGGGAATCGGAAGAACCCAGTGCATGCTTTGCTTTTGAATTAAAAGATTTTTATCAATTCACTGCTCTTTATCTGAATGACCTTGATTTTAATGAAGGAAATAATGTGGACAGGGAAGAGGCTTATACACCTATACAGCATTTAGCGCATTTAATGTATCACATTATTGAAGAGGGAAAGGGAATTTAAATAAAGTAAAAGAGCAGGGGGAACCTGCTCTTATTCCTCTGCCTGGGAAAGGTTGTCCCGGCAGAAAGCTGAAACTGTTTTTTCTTCATCTTCATCTAAAGCGAAATCCAAAATCGTTCCAGAACCGCCTTCGACAAAATGATAATTAAGAATCCTCTCGTCTTCTCCATTTTTAAAATAAAGAACTCTTAGCTTAATGCCATTTTCTGAATATAATTCATCTTCTTCATCCACATTAATATCTAAAAAGAATTCGTAGCGGTCACCTGTTAAAATGCCAGTAGGATCCTGTATGTACTCAACAGAATAACTTGTAATGTTCATGGTCGTCACCCCTTCTATTGCTACTGTACTTGTCATTATACACTTTTCCCGGATTGGGTTAATAGTATTTATCGATTTTTTGCTGTGTTTCAAAGTTTACAGATGCAGGTTTAGAACTTTTTGACAGAAACTTTTAAATATGTTATACTAATTTTAGTTAAAGAATATAATATTGCCCATAAACACTTGTTATATAGAGCCAGTGGTTCGTCACTTTATATAGCAAGTGATTTTTATTTTGGGTAAGGGTCTTACTCTTTGGGAGGTGCCGTTAAATGGCGATGGGATTTGGCAGGAAAAACATGGAAGAAATCAAGGTTGAAGAAGTGAAAATTTGGGAGTGTACATCTGAGGCCTGCAATTGCTGGGTAAGGGACAATTTCAAAAGCAGCCAGGTACCTCTTTGTCCGATTTGCAAAAGTGAAATGCAGGAAACGACTAAAGAATTGCAAGTCGTTAACAATAACAGCATATTTTCTAAATAAGTGCAGGGGCGATCTTAATCGCCCTTTTATTTTTGCATAATAAGGCTGTCCAACTTACTTTCTCAGTTTCAACGTGTGCTCCGCACACCAGACTTTACGGTACTTCATTAGATTCTTGAAAAATTCCCGCGTTCAATGTAGAAGTATATGTTTGTCGGGGATGAACAAAATAATGGAAACGAGTGAAACTGGATGTGGAAGAATGTCGAATTTGCTTTGGTTTCTTGGATTAGTGCTCATAAGCATGGGTCTTATTTATATAGCTTATAAAAAAACTGACTTTCGTTTTAATCTGGCGGTTTATTTCTTCGCCATGGGACTTTCCTTTTTAATGGAATATATCGTCTTAATTTTATTTGATGCTTACTCCTATTATCCGAATTTCTTTTCAATCCACATGTATGATGATGTTTTTGGGTCCAGTATTTCACAGGCTTTTTTTATTCCTAGTGTATTGATGGCGATAGCCGCTTTTAGAATCCGCTTTAAGTGGATAATTTTGATAATAGCCTGCATTTATGGAATAGAAGAGCTATTTCTTTGGCTTGGCATCTATGAACATAACTGGTGGAGATCCTGGTTTACTCCTGCAATATTGTTTGCGTCTGTATTTGTTATAAAATGGTGGAGGAATAAAGTCGAAGACCCATCTTTTTTCATTCAATTTATAACTGTGTATATGGCTATCACCACAATCTTTCAAGGAGTTTCTTTTGGTCTAACGGCTATCGCAGGATCTCATCAATTTAAAGTCGGCTGGTTTGAGTCTCCTTATCAGGACCATGTAGCTTTCAGTGTTCTAATCTGGATTATTTATGCACTGCTGCTGACCGTTGTTATAACAAAATATTATCGATTCAGATGGCTAACTTTATTATTTTTTGCGGATTTTGCATTTCATATCACCATGGTAAGGATGGACATTTTAGAAATAAGCTCTTATTGGAATCTTATTTTCTTTAGTATGATACTTATACTATTGCTATTGTTAATTAGGAAATTAAATAATTATATGTTCCCGTCATGCAATTAACTCATGTCATTCAAGAAGACTTTCTAAGAATTAAAGAAAAACTAAATGGAATAATATACCACGAATAATCCGTTGACCTGAAACATGGACAATGCTATTATTTAGGAACAGCTTTCACAAAACACCTTAAAAAAATAATTTTTAAAGTTTGTTGACGCGGAAGGTTGTAAATGATATTATAATAAAGTTGTTTTAAAAGATAGCAGCTGAACAGATTGATCTTTGAAAACTGAACGAACAATACGTCAACGTTTAAAACATTAGTCTTTTTCGAAAAGACAACTCGAGCTTAATCAACTCTTATATGGAGAGTTTGATCCTGGCTCAGGACGAACGCTGGCGGCGTGCCTAATACATGCAAGTCGAGCGGACAGATGGGAGCTTGCTCCCTGAAGTCAGCGGCGGACGGGTGAGTAACACGTGGGCAACCTGCCTGTAAGACTGGGATAACTCCGGGAAACCGGGGCTAATACCGGATAATTCTTTTCCTCTCATGAGGAAAAGCTGAAAGATGGTTTCGGCTATCACTTACAGATGGGCCCGCGGCGCATTAGCTAGTTGGTGAGGTAACGGCTCACCAAGGCCACGATGCGTAGCCGACCTGAGAGGGTGATCGGCCACACTGGGACTGAGACACGGCCCAGACTCCTACGGGAGGCAGCAGTAGGGAATCTTCCGCAATGGACGAAAGTCTGACGGAGCAACGCCGCGTGAGTGATGAAGGTTTTCGGATCGTAAAACTCTGTTGTCAGGGAAGAACAAGTACCGGAGTAACTGCCGGTACCTTGACGGTACCTGACCAGAAAGCCACGGCTAACTACGTGCCAGCAGCCGCGGTAATACGTAGGTGGCAAGCGTTGTCCGGAATTATTGGGCGTAAAGCGCGCGCAGGCGGTTCCTTAAGTCTGATGTGAAAGCCCCCGGCTCAACCGGGGAGGGTCATTGGAAACTGGGGAACTTGAGTGCAGAAGAGAAGAGTGGAATTCCACGTGTAGCGGTGAAATGCGTAGAGATGTG